>NZ_JAUFQR010000003.1:0-300000 GCF_030409875.1 Chryseobacterium tructae
GGGTGTATGAAAGAGTTGAATATTAAAATCTTTAGTCACATAAATATGCTTTCAAGGGTGGATAAAAAAATTCCGTAAGAATCCTTAGAGTAGGCTTCTTACGGAATGATTGTAAAACCGAGGTTTCTATTTTTAGTTCAGAACGTAGGATGTTCCGTCTCTTCCATCTTTTAATTCTATCCCTTCAGCTAGTAGTTTATCTCTGATCTGGTCTGAAAGTTCGAAGTTTTTGGATTTTCTTGCTTGATTCCTAAGTTCAATCAAAACTTTTAGGGTCTGATCTAATTTTTCATTATTGTTTTCTTCTACTGCCTGTAATCCTAACACGTCAAAAATAAATGCATTCAATGTTAATTTCAACTCTTCAAGATCTGATGTTGAAATTGTTTCTTTACCATCATTTAAAGCAAAAATGTATTTTACGGCTTCAAATAAGTGAGCGATCAGAATTGGAGAGTTGAAATCATCTGTTAATGCGTCATAACATTTATCTTTCCACTCTGTAAGGCTGAATGTTGATTGTTTGTTATCATCAGGAGTAATAGAATTCAATACTTTCACGGCTTCCATCAATCTGATAAATCCTTTTTCACTGGCAATCATAGCATCATTGGAAATATCCAAAACACTTCTGTAATGTGCCTGTAGGAAACAGAAACGTACAATTGACGGGTGGAAAGATTTTTCAAAGAAATCATTATCTCCTGTTACCAACTGCATCGGAAGGATATAATTTCCTGTAGACTTACTCATACGTTGAGAATTCATGGTCAACATATTGGCATGCATCCAGTAATGTACTGGTGCAGCTCCATTGCAAGCTTTTCCTTGGGCAATCTCACATTCGTGGTGTGGAAATTTCAAGTCCATTCCTCCTCCATGAATGTCAAAGGTTTCACCTAAATACTTAGTACTCATCGCTGTACACTCAAGGTGCCATCCTGGGAATCCTTCTCCCCAAGGAGAATTCCATCTCATGATGTGAGCTGGAGATGCTTTTTTCCAAAGAGCAAAATCCTGTGGATTCTTCTTTTCGCCTTGCCCATCAAGATCACGGGTATTGGCAAAAAGTTCTTCTATATTACGTTTTGAAAGTTCACCGTAGTTCAGTCCTCTTCTATTGTATTCTAATACATCAAAATATACAGAACCATTGCTTTCGTAAGCAAAACCTGTATCTATTAATTTTTGAGTAAGCTCGATTTGTTCTACAATATGTCCTGTTGCTGTAGGCTCGATATTAGGAGGAAGCAGATTAAACATCTCTAGAACTTTATGGAAATCTACAGTGTATTTTTGTACAATTTCCATGGGTTCCAATTTTTCAAGACGAGTTTGCTTAACGAATCTATCATTATTTACGTCTCCGTCATCAGTAAGGTGCCCTGCATCGGTAATGTTTCTTACATATCTTACCTTATATCCTAAATGCATTAGGGTACGGTAGATAAAATCGAAAGACAGGAAAGTTCTTACGTTTCCCAAATGCACATTGCTGTACACTGTGGGTCCGCAGACATACATTCCTACATTTCCTTCTAAGATGGGTTTGAATATTTCTTTTTCCGCTGTAAGCGAGTTGTATATTTTTAGTTGCATTTATTTTTTATTAAAAGATTCAATAGTTTTAAGATTCAAAAATTAGTTAAAATAAAAATCTGTCACAACAAATAATTGTCGTGATAAAAATTTTATGTGAAACTTTTTTAAATTTTATCATAATTAAATCGATTCTAAATGATGCTGCAAATGATCTACATAATCCTTAATCAGAAATTCTAGTGTAAAACTTTGAGGTTCTGTTTTGGTTGTATCACAAGTTCTCTGTAATGCTTCATCAGGAATATTTTCAACGATATGAACAACCTGGTAGTTTAAGGCTTTCCAAAGACCGATCACATCAGCCGTTGGAATATTCTGATAGTTCTGAGCTTTTACCCAGGCATTCTGATCGTATACGATATTCTCGTTCTCTTTATATTGAGTGACTACAAATCTACGGATATTTGTAAAAGCACTGTCACAAAGATGGCCAATTATTTCTTTTTTTGACCATTTTTCCGGTGTTACTTTGTAAGTCCATTCTTCTTCAGAAATTGTCTGGAATCTCTGAAGCTCTGCATCTACAATATTTTTTAAGACATGGCAGTTCATTAATTAATCTAGTTTTGCATGGCTTCCTACATAATGTAAGAACTCTTGTCTTGTAATTGGATTGGTTCTGAAGATTCCACTTAATTCTGCTGTAATAGTAGAACTTGCGGTGTCTTTAATTCCTCTACAGTTTACACAAAGGTGTTTGGCATCAATGATACATGCTACATTTTTTGTTCCTAAAGCTTCTTTCAGAGCTTCTACAATCTGCATTGTTAATCTTTCCTGAACCTGTGGTCTTTTTGCATAATAATCCACAATTCTGTTAATCTTTGAAAGACCAATTACTTCTCCATTAGAGATATAAGCAACGTGTGCTCTTCCTATGATAGGTAAGAAGTGGTGTTCACAAAAAGAGTATACCGTGATATCTTTTTCCACCAACATCTGACGGTATTTATATTTATTGGAAAATGTAGAGATACCCGGTTTATTTTCTGGAAGAAGTCCTCCAAAAATCTCGTTCACATACATTTTAGCAACACGCTTCGGAGAATCCTTTAGAGAGTCATCGGTCATATCTAATCCTAATGTTTCCATGATTTCTCCAAAAAGCTCAGTAATTTTCTCAATTTTTTCCTGTGGCGATTTATCAAAAGCATCTTCCCTTATAGGCGTATGTTCTTTTCCAGTGAAAATATCATCGTCGTTATCAGTAAAATCAACCATTTTTATTTAATTTGCAGCAAAAATACGGATAATATCGTTTCCATATATTTCAAATGGAGCGAAAATCATTATCTTTTATAACCTACTCTGATTAAAACTATATGATTATTGTCGAAGAAGTACACAACAAAGACCACAAAAGGGAATTTCTGGAATTTCCCGCACAACTTTATCAACATGACAAAAATTATATCCGCCCTTTAGATCAGCACATTGAGGAGATTTTTAATCAAGAAAAGAACAAATTTTTCAGGAATGGAGAGTGTAAGAGATTTCTATTTAAAAAAGATAGTAAAACGGTTGGAAAAGTAGCTGTGTTTGTCAACAACTGCTATGAGCAAAAGCAACTTACCGGAGGTATTGGCTTTTTTGACTGTATTAACGATCAGGAAACCGCCAATTTCATTTTTGATCATTGTAAAAACTGGCTTCAGGAAAAAGGGATGGAGGCGATGGATGGTCCTATCAATTTCGGAGAGCGGGATAAGTTCTGGGGGCTTTTGATTGAAGGCTTTATAGAGCCTTTGTATGGAATGAACTATAATTTCCCTTATTACAAAGATCTTTTTGAAAATTACGGATTTCAGATTTATTTTGAACAACTTTGTTTTACGAGACCTGTATTTGCAGAAGTTTCGCGCGTTTTTACCATTGCTCACGAGAAAAACAGGAGAAATCCGGCCATTTCTGCACAACCTATGAAAAAGAATAATCTTCCTAAGTTTGCTAAAGACTTTACAGAGGTTTACAATAAAGCGTGGGCGGCTCATGGGGAAGGAAAGCAACTTGAAGAAGCCAAGGTTCTGAAAATGTTCAACACGATGAAACCTATTATGAATGAACATATCTCATGGTTTGTGTATGAAAATAATCAGCCTATTGCCATGTGGATCAATCTTCCGGATCTCAACCAGTGGTTTAAATACCTCAACGGAAAGTTTGGAGTTTTTGAAAAGCTTAAGTTTTTGTTTTTAAAGCGATTTAAGAAGAATGAAAAAATGGTTGGACTGGTGTTCGGTGTGGTTCCTGAATGGCAAAGGAAAGGGATTGATGGGTATATGATCTGGGAAGGCACCCAACATTTAAGAAAACACACGGATTTTACGATTACTGAGCTTCAATGGATTGGTGATTTTAATCCTAAAATGATTAAGATTGCGGAGACTCTTGATACTACTGTGACGAGGAAACTGGCGACCTATCGATATTTATTTGATCGGGATAAGGAGTTTGAGAGGCATGTGATTCTTTAGGGTAAGGAAGATGGAGGCTGGAAGATGGGAGTTATTGAAGTCTGATGATTGACTAAAGGCTTAGTTTACTTCTTTTGGAGGCTGCAAATTATTTGATGCAAAGTTTTATTTGCGGCTGTGTTCTTTCTGAGCAGGTGTGTAACCTGCGGCTTTTTAATTTATCTGGATTTATCTTTGTAAGAATTTTCTATAACAGATCCGATTACAATAAAAAGCCCTGTCGTTTAAGACAAGGCTACTTTCATTTTTGGTACTTTTATTAGAATAGCTCACCGGCTACTTTTTTGATGTTATCACTTTTCCCCATTGAGTAAAAGTGTAAAACGGGAACTCCAAAATCCAGAAGTTCTTTGCACTGGGCGATGGCCCATTCTATTCCGATCTGCTTAACGGCTTCATTGTTTTTTGCGTTCTCCACTTCATTGATCAATTCTTCCGGAAGGTCTATTTTGAATACCTGAGGTAAGATTTTCAAGTGCTTTTTGGTGGCAATCGGCTTAATTCCCGGAATGATTGGAACCGTAATTCCCATCTCTCTTGCTTTCTGAACGAATTCAATGTACTTTTTATTGTCAAAAAACATTTGAGTGACGATATAATCTGCTCCGGCATCTACTTTTTGTTTCAGCCATTTCAGGTCATAATTCATGGAAGGTGCTTCCATATGCTTTTCAGGATAGCCTGCTACTCCGATGCAGAATTTATTAAGTTCATCACAAACCTGCTCTTCGTTATGAAGATATTTTCCTCTTCCCAGATTGTTGATCTGGTTTACAAGATCCATGGCACTGGCATGGCCGCCTTGAGTAGGCTCGAAATACTGATGTCCCTTCATAGCATCACCTCTTAGCGCCATCACGTTATCAATCCCCAAATACATACAGTCTACCAAAAGATATTCTGTTTCTTCTTTGGTAAAACCTCCACATAATAAGTGTGGAACGGTATCTACATTATATTTATGCTGAATGGCTGCACAAATTCCCAATGTTCCGGGACGCATTCTTGTGATACGGCGTTCCATTAATCCATTTCCTTTATCTAGATAAATATATTCTTCTCTTGAAGTGGTAACATCGATGAATGGCGGTTGAATTCCATCAACGGGTCTATATTCGTATACAAGTCTTCAATACCAATCCCCTTTTGTGGCGGAACCACTTCTAAGGAAAATAAAGTTTTTCCGTTTGCGTTTTTTATGTGTTCTGTTATCTTCATTTTATTATAGTTGATGATTTTGAGTGAAGATTTTGGATTTTTAATTAAAATTAAATCTACCAGATTGAGGCTTCCCCATTCTCTCTTCTCTTGAATAAATCTCTAGTCTTCTTGAATACTCTTTAAATACCTTTCGGCTTCTACTATTTTTTGAGTTAAAAATTTATTTTGGGTATACGATTCCTTTCTTTTAAGATAAACTATTGTTTCTAACAATTCTTTTTCGTTCAGCTCTGATAAATCATAAAAATCACCTAAAGTAGTAACAGCAGAAAAATTACTATTTTGAATATCTGTAAATCTTGATTTTTGGGTTTTCTTTATATCAACTACAATAAATTTTGCTGTGTCGAGCTCATTTCTACCAGTAATTTCTAAATAATCATCAATGACATTTCTGTCAATGAATATTTTACCTGAGCCACAAGAATGTCTATCATCTCCATTTTTCTTGATACCTGATACCCAAAAAACTTCATCTGTTTCAATATCCTGGCAATTTCCATGACCATTTCCCATCAAGCATCTGTCATTAAAATAAATAGACTTTTTGCTTTTAGAAAATTCCACTTTTGCAATCCAGGCAGGGCCATCATCAGCAAAACCTGTTTTAAGTTCCAAATATTTAATTAAAAATCTCATCGTATTAATCTGCTAAATTTGGTGACAACCACTTTCTCGCTTCCTGTAAAGAAATTCCTTTTCTCTCTGAGTATTCTTTTAATTGGTCTTCTGCGATTTTTCCCAGTCCGAAATATTTTGCATGTGGGCTTCCGAAATAATATCCTGAAACAGCTGCTGTAGGGAACATTGCCAGACTTTCTGTCAAATACACTCCAATATTTTCTTCAACTTTCAATAAATCCCAGATCGCATGTTTTTCCAAATGGTCAGGACAAGCCGGATATCCCGGTGCTGGACGGATTCCTTTGTATTTTTCTGCAATCAGTTCTTCATTGCTTAAATCTTCCTGAACGGCATATCCCCAATATTCTGTTCTTACTTTCTTGTGTAAAAATTCGGCATAAGCTTCTGCAAAACGGTCTGCCAAAGCTTTTACCATGATCGCATTATAATCATCATTGGCTTTTTCATATTCTTCTGCCAACTCATCTGTTCCGAAACCTGTGGTTACACAAAATGCTCCCATATAATCTGTCTTTCCCGAACTTTGTGGAGCGATGAAGTCGCTTAATGCCAGATAATCTTTACCTTTTGATCTTTGAGCCTGCTGTCTTAGGGTTAAAAACTTAACCTTTTCGTTATTATTTTCATCAAAAATCAGAATATCATCTGTTTCGTTAGAATTGGCTTTAAAGATTCCGAAGATTGCCTTTGCCGTTAACAGCTTTTCATCCAAGATTCTCTTTAAAATAACCTGTGCATCTTTGAAGAGTTCTTTTGCCTGTACTCCTACCACCTCATCTTCTAAGATATTCGGGTATTTCCCATGAAGATCCCAGCTTCTAAAGAATGGTGACCAATCGACGAATGGTAATAATTCTCTTAAATCCTGATTTTCGATTACTTTTATACCTAGATTATTCGGAGTGAAGATTTCTTCGTTTTCCCAATCTATTTTGAAACGGTTCTCTCTGGCTTCTTCAATGGACACATAATCTTTATCCACTTGTCTGTTCAGGAATTTCTCTCTGAAATCAGAATAATCGTTCTTCAGGTCAGAAACATATTCTTTATTTCTGTCTCCCAATAATGAGCTTACCACGTTTACCGCTCTTGAGGCGTCATTAACGTGAACAACGGCATTTTTATATTTCAAATCGATTTTCACTGCGGTATGTGCCTTTGAAGTAGTAGCACCACCAATCAATAATGGAAAATCAAGGTTTTGTCTTTCCAATTCTGAAGCGATATATACCATCTCATCAAGACTTGGTGTAATCAATCCACTTAATCCGATGACATCTACTTTTTCTGCAATGGCAGTCTGAATAATTTTTTCAGCTGGAACCATTACTCCAAGGTCTACGATTTCGTAGTTGTTACATCCTAAAACTACGCTTACAATATTTTTTCCAATATCATGAACATCACCTTTTACGGTTGCCATCAAGATTTTTCCATTGGCTGGTCTTGATCCGTCTTTTTCAGCTTCAATATAAGGCTGTAAATAAGCGACAGCTTTTTTCATTACCCTTGCTGATTTTACAACTTGTGGAAGGAACATTTTCCCACTTCCAAATAAATCACCCACAACGCCCATTCCTGTCATCAGATTGATTTCAATAACATGAAGGGGCTTTGCAGCTACCTGTCTGGCCTCTTCTACATCTTCTTCAATAAAACGGTCAATTCCTTTTACCAAGGCATAGGTAATTCTTTCCTGCAAAGGATTGTTTCTCCATTCCAGATCTTCAACCTTTTCTTTCTTAACTGATTTATGTTTTTCGGAATAATCAAGAAGTCTTTCTGTAGCGTCTTCTCTCTTATCAAGGATTACATCTTCTACCAGCTCCAGCAATTCTTTATTAATCTCATCATAAACTTCCAGCATCGCAGGATTTACAATACCGATATTCATTCCGGCCTGAATGGCATGGTAAAGGAATACGGAGTGCATGGCTTCTCTTACCGTATCATTTCCACGGAATGAGAAAGAAACGTTGCTTACTCCTCCACTTACGGATGCATAAGGAAGATTTTGTCTTACCCAACGTGTCGCTTCTATAAAATCGATGGCATTTTTTCTATGCTCATCCATTCCCGTTGCTACCGGGAAGATATTTAAGTCGAAAATGATATCTTCTGCCGGGAACCCGATCTGGTTCACCAGGATATCATAAGATCGTTTTGAGATTTCTATTCTTCGTTCAAAATTGTCAGCCTGCCCTACCTCATCAAATGCCATTACAATCATTGCTGCACCATATCTTTTGATGGCTTTGGCATGTTTGATAAATTCTTCTTCTCCTTCTTTTAAACTGATGGAATTTACCACACATTTTCCCTGTGCCACCTGCAGACCTGCTTCCAGGATTTCCCATTTGGAAGAGTCTACCATAATTGGAATTCTTGCAATATCTGGTTCTGATGCTATTAAGTTCAGAAATTTGACCATGCATTCTTTTCCATCAATTAATCCGTCATCAAAATTGACATCAAGTATCTGTGCCCCTCCTTCTACCTGATGGCGGGCAATGTCTAATGCTTCAGAGAATTTCTCCTCTTTGATGAGTCTTAAAAATTTTTTGGAACCGGCAACATTGGTTCTTTCACCAACGTTGATGAAATTACTTTCCGGTGTTATGATAAGAGGCTCAAGGCCTGATAATCTTAAATATTTCATTTTATTCTTCTAAAATATAGTAGGCATTATTTGCATTCTGCCTTAATAAGTCCCTGTGCTTGCCTAAAGCGGTGAACAGCGGAAATCTTTTGTATGCCAAGCCATGTTCTTTAGCAAATTCTTCGATCTCTTCTGTGATCTCATTGTAATACATATAACTGTAATTGGGGAAAAGGTGATGTGCCACATGGAAATTAAAATTTCCTAATACATTTCTTACCCACCAGTTATTTTCTTTTAAATCATTGGTCACTTCAAACTGGTGATGAAGCCAGCTGAATGGAAGACCATTATCTTTATTTAATCTTGGAAAGGCATTATCAGGAAGCGGATGCAGTGGCAATAAAACAAACAATGCAAAAATACTTGCTGCAATCACCTGTAAAAACCAAGCCCCTAAAGCCAAACCAATTGATACTTTAAAGAACACAACCGGAACTACAATTTGATAAAAAAAGTAAAATAGTTTATAACTCACCATTTTCACTTTCTCTATGACAGGGATTCTTCCCTGCGTTTTCAAAATCACTCTTTCCTTGTCAAAGAAATCCCTGAAGTCTCTTATGAACATCCAATTGAATAAATACAGCGGATATACTAAAAAGAAAAACCTATGCTGATACTTCTGAACTCCTTTTGCCTTAATCCAAGGTACTATTAAAAGCAAACCACTCTGCTCAATATCGGTATCCCAGCCATCCACATTCGGATAGGCATGGTGACTTGCGATATGTCTTTTCTTCCAGATATAGGAATTGGCTCCTATGAAATCAAAAATATGCAGCACCGCTTCATTCAGCCTTTTACTTTTAAAGATATTGTTGTGGGCTGCTTCATGGATCAGATTTAAATAAATTAAAACCAGGAAAATTCCCATTAAAACAAAACTCAGGATATATACCCAATGTCTTTCAGCATTTAATACAGCGAAGAAATATAAACCTACATAGATCAGTGGCAAAAGAATCGCTTTGATCTTGATATAAATATCCCTGTTTTCAGGAATGGCTTCTACCCGTTGGTTCACTTTCTTTCTCAGCTCATTAAATAACCTGGCATCATCTGAATCTTTTAAGTAACTCGGCTTTTCCATTATATTAAATTTTGTGATTCACTTAAAGATAATATTTATAATCCAGCCTTCATTATTGATTTTAATTAAAAAAATCTATCTAATTACACAAATTCCTTCAATTTTCTTGGCTCATATTTTTCTACCAGCTCGGCAATCGCCTTGATATGCTCCGGAGTTGTACCACAGCATCCGCCAATAATATTGATCAATCCTTTTTCTGCATATTCTTTGATCTGTCTGGCCATATCTTCCGGTGTTTCATCATATTTTCCAAAGGCATTTGGTAAACCGGCATTCGGATACGCTGAAACATAGAATTCTGAGTTATGAGCCAAAGTTTCCAGGTAAGGCGTTAACTGGTCTGCTCCTAAAGCGCAGTTAAAGCCTACACTTAATAAATTCAGATGGGAAACAGAAATCAAAAAGGCTTCTGCTGTTTGTCCGCTCAATGTTCTTCCTGAAGCATCGGTAATGGTTCCAGAAACCATGATTGGAATTCTTATTCCTCTTTCTTCCTGAAGTTCATCAATTGCAAACAATGCTGCTTTAGCATTCAGGGTATCAAAGATGGTTTCTACCAATAGAATATCTGAACCTCCATCTAATAAAGCTTCACATTGCTGTTTGTAAGCGACTCTCAGCTCTTCAAAAGTAATAGCTCTGTATCCAGGGTCATTCACATCAGGACTTAAGCTTGCTGTTCTGTTGGTTGGGCCTATTGATCCTGCTACGAACCTTGGTTTATCCGGAGTTTTGGCCGTGTATTCATCACAGGCTTTTCTGGCAATTTTGGCCGACTCATAGTTTAGATCGTATACCAGTTCTTCCATGTGATAATCAGCCATCGCAATGGTAGTTCCGGAGAAAGTATTGGTTTCAATAATATCAGCTCCTGCTTCCAGGTATTTCTTGTGTACTTCTTCAATCGCGTGAGGTTGTGTTAGGGAAAGCAAATCGTTGTTTCCTTTTACCGGATGCTCCCAGTCTTTGAAACGTTCACCACGATAGTCTTCTTCTTCAAACTTGTATCGCTGAAGCATGGTTCCCATCGCTCCGTCCAGGACGAGGATGCGTTCTTTGAGGGCTTTGTTTAGTGATTCTATATTTGTCATCTCTTTTATAGTTGTTGAGTGAGGATAGTTTGATAGTTGGTTGGATAGGACTTCGTTCTATCTTTGGGTAAATCGCCCCGTTGGGGCTCTTTGTGATTAATCTAAGGCTTGTTTCAAGTCTGCGATGATATCGTCTACATTTTCCAACCCTACTGAACAACGAACTAATCCTGCAGTAATTCCTACTTCGTTCTTTCTTCATCTGACAATTTAGAGTGCGTTGTAGATGCCGGGTGGGTTACGATCGTTCTTGTATCACCTAAGTTGGCAGACAATGAACACATCTGGATCTTATCTAAGAAGTTTCTTCCGCCTTCTATTCCTCCTTTTATTTCAAAAGCAACGATATTTCCACCAAGCTTCATCTGCTTTTTGGCAACTTCATAGTTTGGATGGGATTTCAGGAATGGATATTTTACAAGTTCTACATTAGGATGATTTTCTAAAAATTCAGCGACCTTTAATGCATTCTCACAGTGTTTTTCCACACGGATGGCTAATGTTTCAAGGCTTTTTGATAATACCCATGCGTTAAAAGGAGACAATGCAGGCCCTGTATTTCTTGCGAAAAGATAGATCTCTCTGATCAGGTCTTCTTTTCCTACTGCAATTCCTCCCAATACTCTTCCCTGTCCATCGATCAGCTTCGTTGCAGAATGTACAACAACATCCGCACCATATTTAATCGGCTGCTGAAGATAAGGTGTTGCAAAACAGTTATCTACAATAAAGATCAGATTATGCTTTTTAGCGATTTGTCCGAAAAATTCCAGATCCAAAATTTCAATCGCAGGATTGGTAGGGGTTTCAAGGTATAAAATCTTTGTATTCGGCTTTATATATTGTTCTACATTCTCTGCATCTCCTGCTTTGAAGTAAGTGGTTTCAATATTCCATTTCGGGAAATACTTGGTGAATAAAGTGTGAGTAGATCCGAAAACCGACTGGCAACTTACAATATGATCTCCTGCACTTAGCAAAGCTGCAAATGTAGAATAGATTGCTGCCATTCCGGTTGCAAAGGCATATCCTGCTTCAGCACCTTCCATTTTGGCAATCTTCTCTGTAAACTCAGATACGTTCGGATTAGAGAAACGGCTGTACAGGTTTTTAGGTTTTTCTTCAGCAAAGCTTGCTCTCATATCTTCAGCATCCTGAAAAATAAAGCTGGAGGTAAGGTATAATGGCGTGGAGTGCTCATCAAACTGAGATCTCTCCGTTTGGGTTCTTATTGCTGATGTTTCGAAATTTTCCATATAGTTTTAATTTGTCTATGTACCAATCTAACAGTGTAACAATGAGATTCTTCGCTTTGTTCAGAATGACAATGATAGCCATTGGTAAACTGATACATTGTTAGATTGTTACATTAATTTATTTTGTTTCACTTAGTCTTAAAATATCACCGAATACACCTCTTGCAGTTACCTGTGCTCCGGCTCCGGCTCCCATAATCACAATTGGATTTTCACCATAACTTTCTGTATAGATTTCAAAGATGGAATCTGAACCTTTCAACTGCCCTAAAGCAGAAGTTGCAGGAACAGAAATCAGTTTTACATCTAACTCCCCTTTGTCTTTCTGTAAATCGCCATGTAAATCTCCCACATATCTCAATACATGACCAGGCTCCTGGTTTTCTTTGATCTTTTGGTATTCTTCATCCAGCTCGTCTAATCTTGTAAGAAATTCTGATTTTGAAACTTCAAGTAAGCTTTCCGGAACCAGATTTTGAATATTGATATCTTCAAATTCATTGATTAAGTCTAGTTCTCTTGCCAAAATCAATAGTTTTCTTGCTACATCATTTCCAGATAGGTCTTCTCTTGGATCCGGTTCAGTATATCCTTTTTCCAAAGCTTCATTGATAATTGTGGAGAATTTATCGTCTCTCAATGAAAAATTGTTGAAAACATAGCTCAATGTTCCGGAAAAAACGCCTTTAATTCTGGTGATATTCTCTCCTGAAAGGTGCAATAATTTAATTGTATCAATTAACGGAAGTCCTGCTCCTACATTAGTTTCATACAGATAACGTCTGTTATTTTTACTCAACGTATATCTTAGTTTACGGTATTCTTCAATCGGAAGGGTGTTGAAGATCTTATTGGAAGAAACCAGATCGAATCCGTTTTCTGCTAATGCATGATAATTTTTAACAAAATCCTTACTTGCTGTATTGTCTACCACAATCAGGTTCTCTAATTGATTTTCATTGGAGAAATTGATGAGTTCCTGAACATCTGAAGAATGTTCTGCCGTTAACACCTCATCAGACCAATTACTATCAAATCCTTTTTTATTGAATGCTATTTTCTTTGAATTGGCTACAGCAACAACTTTCAGATCTACTTTTTTACGTCTTTTAATTTCTTCCGAAGACTCAAGAACCTGTTCGATTAATGTTTTCCCTACATTTCCATGGCCAATAATAGCCAGATGAACGGTCTTCGGTTTTTTGAAGATCTCAGATTCTATAATGTTTCTGGTTTTTTCATCCTGTGAAGAAGTCACTACAATGTTCACTCTGTTTTCACCGGCAACCTGATTGAGCAGCAATGGGAAAACATTGTTTCTAGCCAATTCTGCAAAGACTTTATTGGAATCTTCTGCTACAAAACCAATCACAGAAACATTGTTGATGCTATATATTTGAGATACTTTTCCTGATTTTCTTTCTGCTTCAAACTCATCAATAAGACAAGCTACTGCTTTTTCAGCATCGTTTTCGTGAACTAAAATAGAAATTCCGTTTTCTATGGCTTGCTGAGAGATTACTCCCACACTGATACGCGCTAAAGTAAGCGCTTTAAAAATTCGTCCGTCAATTCCGATTTCTCCTAAGAAATCTTCTCCTTCAAATTTGACAATTGATCTGTTCTTCAAAAATTTTATTTCTTTAGCATTTTTCATTACTTATAAAATGTTTTTTATGATATTATTTAATTGTTGATATTCCATTAGGAAGGCATCATGCCCGTGTATAGATTGGATCTCGTGATAAGAGACATTCTCCTTTTTCTTTTTCAGATTCTCAAAACACATTCGGATTTCAGAAGCCGGGAAGAATAAATCTGTATCTACGGAGATCATGTGCATTCGTGCTTGTATGCTCTCCAGAGCTATTTCATCAGCATTGATATTCATCAGCAAATGATTCATCAGTTTGTACGCCTGTAAACTAAACCTTTCGTTTAGTGCATTGCCATGATAAACCAGCCAGTCTTCTGATTGTAAGCGTTGCTTTTCCTGATTGTATTTGTTTTGAAATCTGTCATTAAGTGATTCCGGAGTTCTATAACACAACATGGCGTGAATTCTAGCTTTTTGCAATGGTTCATCTTTATCATTCAATAAAAATTTCTGAACCAGACATTGTGCATGCAGCCAATCGTGTGTTCTATAATCACAGGCAATGGGAATAAAAATCTCGGCTAGCTTTGGTTGCTTTGCTAACATTTCCCATGCAATTCCTCCTCCAAGGGAGCCTCCAATAATGGCGTATAAATTTGTAATATGTAAAGCCTCTAATCCTTTCAGAAATATGTTCGCTATATCTGAAGGGGTGAAGTCTTCATAGTCTTCAATTAAAAAATGATCGTATCCGTTTCCGGGGATGTTGAAACACAGAACAGTATATTTGTCGGTATCAACGATCTGATTTTCGCCTACCAATTGTTTCCACCAGCCTTTTTCTCCGGATACGTTTGAATTTCCGGTAAGGGCATGGTTGATTAAAATGACAGGGGCTGTAAACAGGTCTTTCCCGAAAAGCTCATAGCTCAACGAGATATTGTATTCCTTTTGGGAATGAGTTTGATACGAAAGATTAATATAGTTTAGTTCTGTTTTCAATTCTATTATATATTTTAATACAATTGAAAATGCCACAGGAAATGGCTGAAAAGAACTTCAGTAAGTTATCTGTCCAAAATAATTTTGGTAGAACGTAGCACCTTCTTTGCTTGCGCAAAGGGTTGCTAAGGTTTCATAGGGTCTAATCCCTCAACCTTTCTTGATAACATTTTCAATATTTGAATGAACGAATGGTGCAAAGGTAGTTCTTTTCTTTTAAAATCAAAAAAAAATTAATTTAATATTTTAAAAAGCCCTTAAAGACAAGTATTTCAAGGGTATATTAATTATTCTTCAGACAAAAACAATTGGAATTATTTTGCAAAAAAGCTACCTTCGTATGGAAAAATGATGATATATGATCGCCGAAAAAGAAAGATTACAAGATACCAAATGGAAAAACTGGGGACCTTATGTAAGCAACCGGCAATGGGGAAATGTACGGGAAGACTATAGCCCGAACGGAAATGCATGGAACTACACCAATCATAATAATGCGGAAAGTTATACCTATCGCTGGGGTGAAGAAGGTATTGCTGGAATTTCTGATGTAAAGCAATTGTTCTGTTTTGCTCTTTCGTTTTGGAATAAAAGAGACAAAATCGTTAAAGAGCGTTTCTTTGGTCTGAGCAACCCTCAGGGAAACCATGGTGAAGACATCAAGGAAATTTTCTATTATCTGGATAACACTCCTACTCATAGCTATATGAAGATGGTCTATAAATATCCGATTAATGAATTCCCTTATGATGAACTTGTTGCTGAAAACGGAAGACGCAGCAAACAGGAACCGGAATATGAGATCTTTGATACCGGAATATTTGATAATGATGCTTATTTTGATATTTTCATTGAATATTGTAAAGCAGATCACAATGATATTCTGGTAAGGGTTACGGTTTGCAACCGAAGCCAACAAGATGCTCCGATAGTAGTAGCACCAACAGCCTGGTTCAGAAACAACTGGAAATGGGGTTATAATACCTATAAAGGAGAAATGAATGCCTCCGATGACGGAAGTATTACTATTGGACACGACAGTATTTCCATCAAAAAGTTTTATTCAAGAAATGGAAATGCCCAAAGCGTATTCTGCGAAAATGAAACCAATACTCCAAAGCTGTATGGAGCACCACAGGCAGAAATACTTATTTTAAAGATGGGATCAATGATTTTATCGTCCATCATAGTAACACCGTAAACCCTGAAAAAAGAGGAAGCAAAGCTTCTTTTCTAATTGACGAACTCATTGGAGCCGGACAATCTCAGGTCTTTGAATTCAGACTATGTCCTGAGGAAAGTGATGAGCCTTTTGAAAATTTTGATAAAATCTTTGAAATCAGACAATCTGAAGCCGAAGAGTTCTATCATGAAATTCAGAATGATACCACCAATGAAGACGAAAGGAATGTGCAAAGACAGGCCTTCGCAGGCCTTCTATGGAATAAACAATTTTATCACTATAATATCGGGAAATGGCTGAAAGGAGATCCTAATTTTGAAGCTCCAAGAAACTTTAATGACTATGTAAGGAATACCGAATGGAATCATCTTCACAATAAGGATATTATTTCTATGCCTGATAAGTGGGAGTACCCTTGGTATGCAACCTGGGATCTTGCTTTTCATTGTGTACCTTTATCTATTATTGATGCAGAATTTGCTAAAGGGCAGCTTTTACTTCTTACCAAAGAGTGGTATATGCATCCTAATGGACAGCTTCCCGCCTATGAATGGAATATGAGTGATGTGAATCCACCTGTACATGCATGGTCATGCTTCAGGGTTTTTAAAATTGATGAAAAAAACAATGGAAAACCGGATTTATTATTCCTTGAAAAGGTATTCCAAAAGCTGTTGCTCAACTTCACCTGGTGGGTAAATCGAAAGGATAAGAACGGAAAAAATATCTTTGGTGGTGGTTTTCTTGGGCTTGATAACATTGGAGCTTTTGACCGGAATATGGAGCTAAAAGAGGGACAGCATCTCGAGCAGGCAGACGGGACAAGCTGGATGGCGATGTATGCTTTAAATATGATGCGAATCGCTATGGAACTCGCTCAGTATTATCAGGTGTATGAAGATATGGCGATTAAGTTCTTCGAACATTATCTTTATATCGCAGAAGCTATGGAAAACCTGGGCGAAGGTACCAAAGGGCTATGGAATGAAGAAGACGGATTCTTCTATGATGTTCTTCAGCTTGGAAACGGAGATAGTGTTTCTTTACGATTGAGAAGTATTGTCGGGTTAATTCCTTTATTTGCTGTAGAAATTGTAGATCATCGCCTTCTGGAAAAGATGCCCAACTTCAAAACCAGAATGGAATGGATCTTAAAAAATAAACCTGAACTTACTAAACTTGTTTCTCATTGGGATGAGGAAGGCCAGGGAAGAAAGCATCTGATGAGTATTCTCCGCAAGAACAGACTGACAAAGGTATTAACGAGAATGCTTGATGAAAAGGAATTTTTAAGTTCTTATGGTATCCGGGCAATGTCTAAAGTATATGAGGAAAATCCGTTTGTATTCTCTGTTCATGGCAATGAAAATATGGTGTATTATACTCCTGCAGAAAGTGATAGCAGAATGTTTGGCGGAAACAGTAATTGGCGTGGTCCCATCTGGTTTCCTATCAATTTCCTGATTGTGGAAAGTTTACAGCGCTTCCATTATTATTATGGAAACAGCCTGAAAGTAGAATTTCCAACCGGAAGTGGTGAGAAGAAAAACCTGGATGAAGTAGCTCAGAATATCAGCAAAAGGCTTTGTTCTATATTCTTAAAGGATGAACATGGCCAACGAGCTTTCAATGGTGGGAATCCAAAGTTCAATTATGATGAACATTTTAAAGATTACATCACATTCTTCGAATATTTCCATGGTGATAACGGACGTGGCGTAGGGGCTTCTCATCAGACAGGATGGACAGCAACTGTGGCCAAACTTATAAAACCGAGATTGACATTTTAAAAAAAATAACGAATAATAAATCATAGATGCCGGATGTTTCATTCGGCATTTTTCATTCTTCAAATTGATCAAAAAAATAGAAATCAGCGAATTACAATAAAAAAAGCATCAAACATTAACAAAAACTCCATTTCATATTTCTCTTTATTTTATTAGATTTACTTAATTAAAAAAAACAAACAAATATGAAAACAAAATTATTTTTGTTTGCCTCCCTTGTATGTACACTAGGGATGCAAGCGCAGATCGTTGATATTCCTGATACCAATTTAAAAACATTCCTTCTATCATCATCTCCCAGTAATACGATTGCTAAAAACCTAAATGGGAATTATTTTGCAATCGACAGTAATAATGATGGTAACATACAGCAAAGTGAGGCAGATCAGGTAGGCTCATTGGAAATCATCAATCTGGATATCAATGCAACAGGAAATAATCCTATCCAGAATTATCAAGGTGTCTTATCTTTTACCCATATTAAAAATATAAAAATTGATTACTGGAATGTTCCAACTCATCCATTTACGATCAATAACCTTCCTACTCTGGAAAATCTAGAGGTTTCTTTTAATAATTCTGATCCCGGAAATGCATCAATAACCCATTGTTCTAATCTGAAAAACCTTTCTATAAAAGGAATTTATCTACAAAATTTCACAAACAATCCTGCACTTAAAAATTTAAATATTGGATTTACTTCTACTACTTATCAGAATGTCTTATCCACTATTGAAGGGTTATCACAGCTGGAAACTTTGACTTTACAAGGATATTTTTTCACTTCAGGAACAACATCAGGAACTTTAAATCTAAGTCATCATCAATCTTTAACACAGGTTACCATCAATTCTTTAGGATTATCTTCTCTCGATGTAAGCCATTCTAATCTGCTGAATTCGGTTAATATCAATATGGGAGATACATTTCCCGGTTCCTCGCCTAAATATTTTGGAACTCTGAATATAAGCGCTTGCCCTCTCATTACGAACCTAAACATTAATGAAAACTCCAATATAACAGGTCTTATTGCCGAATCTTCACCTAATTTGCAAAGCATTGAGTGTTATTCTAAATATTTAGGAACCTTAAATATCAATAGTTCTCCTGTTTTGCATTCTGTAAAACTTGCTGGCAACGAAGTATTGCTGATGAATAATACTCCGGCTCTAAAGGATATTAAAATTACCAAATATTCAGGAACATCTTTCGATGCTACCAATGCCATAAATCTTGAAAACCTGGAATTAGGGTATTTTGCTTATACCACAGCTCCTATTAATCTTTATGGAAATCTTCAGAATCTAACCATTAATAATAATCTGAAGTTGAAAAAGCTTATTATTGATAACCATACCTTAACTCAATTTGCAATTAATGGATTACCTCAATTGGAAAGCCTATTCATCAGTGCAGGGTATTTTAATGTTAATAATAGTCCTATTCCTGATTTTAATACAGAATTTCTGCAATCAGTAAACATTCAAAATTGCCCTGCGCTTGCTAACGCTTCTTTTAACGGGCAGGAAGGTTTAAAATCCATTGTAATAAAAAACTGTCCTGTTTTACAGGATTTAAATCACAGTAGTTCTACCAATAATTTCACGAATGTTCCCATCTGGGCGTTAAACAGCTTAGAAGTGGAAGACTGTGCTTCTCTTCATTCAGTAAATGTAAGTTATAATACACTGAATCATTTAAAAATTAAAAATTGTCAGAACTTAGAATCTATCGATGTCAGAAGAAATGAATTAACAGCCTATGAGTTCATCAATACCAACAAACTTAAAAATTTAAAATTAACAGGTAATAAATTTACCCATTTGGATATATCCACAATACCAAGTGTTGTGTCATTAGATGGAGCATTTAATTCGTTGCAAACCATTACGGGAACTTCATCCAATCTTAAAAATTTAGGGCTTTTCAGTAACCATCTCACCACTTTGAATATTCAGAATTTCCCTAATCTTGATTCCTTGATTATTGGAAGAAACCGAATGGTAGATGTAGATTTCAGTGGTCATGCTAAAATCAGAATGATCTATGAACATGATCCTGATTATGCTTACAGTAATCTGAATCTCCCTTATGCTAATACACCTAATTATACAAAAACGTTTAATGTAAATAATTGTATCAATTTACAATTAGTTGCTTTTTCGTCATCGACACTGGAAAAGATATATGCCAAAAATGGGGCTAACGAATCGTTATCACTTCCTTATAATGCTTCCAACCTCCAGTATATTTGCTGTGATGCCAGCCAAATCCAAAATGTACAAGACGAGCTTGATATGGGGGGTATAACAGGATGTACTGTAAACAGCGATTGTCCCATTGATAATCTAGTATTGGCAACTTCTACTGCACAGGAAAAATTCTCTGTCAAAATATCTCCTAATCCTACAAAAGGAAATCTTTCTATTAGCTCTGATCAAAAAATATCTTCTATAGAAATCTATGACAGACTTGGAAAATTGATTCAAAAGCAGTCAGGGATCAATGCTGAGACGGCTCAGCTTTCTATCCAACATATACCTTCAGGAGTATATATTGTAAAGGTTATCACTGATAAGGAAACTTTAATAAAGAAAATAATTAAAAATTAATGATGTAAAACTATAAAAGAGAAAACCGGATGAAACATCCGGTTTTCTTTTCTTGTACACAATCTTTTTTTGCCATAGATGCAAGCATATTTTTTTATTTGCATAAACTGGGTTAGAAAAATTAAACCACATAGTCCAATAGTTCTTAGACTGTATAATGCTCATGAATTATTTTATTTGTGCATCCGTGGTAAAATAAAAAATGAGACCCTCAAGCCTCACTATAATTTTAAATCTTTTCTCCGTTTACCCATACTTCATACCCGATTTCTACATTCGGTTCTAATGTTTTTGATACGGAGCAGTATTTTTCGAAAGATAATTCTGCTGCTTTTAAAGCTTTCTTAGGATCAATTTCTCCTTCTAAAAGAAATTTCACTTGCATAGATTTAAAAGGTTTTGCTTCATCTACCTGAACTCTCTCCCCTTCTACTTCTGCCTGAAAGCTTTTGATTTCCTGACGTTGCTTCTTTAAAATAGAAACTACATCTATTCCACTGCATCCGGCTACCGCCATCATGACACTCTCCATTGGGGAAACACCTTTGGCTCCCGGCTGTGATGTATTATCTAAAAGAATGGAATTTCCTTGACTATTTGTACATTCAAATAAAAAATCGTCGTTGATTCTATTAAGTGTTATTTTCATTGTTGCTTGTTGCTTGTTGCTTGTTGCTTGTTGCAAAATTATAAAATTCCTCTGGCTTTTATCTCCAAATATTTATTGATAACATCGATATTCAAATTCTCAGGAAGTGTATAGACTGTATAAATACCGTATTTGCGAAGTTCCTGAATGATCAGTTTCTTTTCAAATTCGAATTTTTCTGCAACGATCTCATCATAGATTTCCTGCATATTTTCTGGATTCTTATTGATTAAGGTCTGCAATTCTGAGTTTTTGAAGAATACCACTACCAATAAGTGATTTTTAGCAATTCCTCTAAGATATTTCAATTGACGGTTTAATCCGTCCAACGTTTCAAAATTCGTAAATAACAGGATCAGACTTCGTTGGTTGATAGAGTATTTTACATCCTGATATAATCTATTGAAATCACTTTCAAAGAAGTCTGTTTTAATATTATAAAGCGATTCTGATATTTTTTTAAGCTGCCCGGATTTATTCTCAGCCGCAATTTTATTTTCAGCCTTTTTAGAGAAAGTCATCATTCCCGCCCGGTCTCCTTTTCTAAGAATAATATGGGATAAAGCCATCGTTGCATTGATGGAATAATCTAAAAGACTCAACCCTTTGAATGGCATCTTCATGGTTCTTCCTTTATCAATCAACATGAAAATACGTTGTGATTTTTCATCCTGAAATTGATTGACCATCAAACGATTGGCTTTGGATGTCGCTTTCCAGTTAATCGTTCTGATATCATCTCCCGGCACATACTCTTTAATTTGTTCAAATTCCATGGTATGTCCCAACTTTCTCACCTTTTTGATTCCACCTAACATAAATTCACTCTGCAAAGCCATCAATTCATATTTTCTTAAATGAATAAATGATGGATATGAAGGCAACATTGCATCTTTCTGGAAATTGAACCTTTTTGAAATTAATCCCAGCGGCGATGAAGCATAAATATTCAAACTTCCGAAATGATATTCTCCTCTTTCCTTAGGCTCTAAGCTATACTGAAAGAATGTATTGGCTCCGGAGCTTATTGTCTTTTCTATCAAAAAGTCTCTTTTCTGAAACTGAAAAGGTATTTCATCAATAACCTTAGTTTTGATCTTAAAGCTGTAGTTATTTTTAATATCAATCTTCACAAAGTTCTCGTCACCATTAGACAGTTTTTCCGGTAATATTCTTTGCGCCTGAATTGCATTTTTTTGATTAAAAATCAGCAAATAGTCAACCATAACTGCAAGAAAGCATAACAATAGTACAATGTGGGCTGCCCACATCAACACCGGGAAGAAAAATGCCAGGACATACAGTATTCCCACTCCGATGAGTGTAAAGAAGAAACGTGTATTGATGTATAAGTTTTTCATTGTTTAGGTGGCAGGTAGCAGTTTATAGGTTTTAGATAGGCATTCATTAACTTCATGGTAAGGGTTATTATTGTAAGGAGTTAATTAAACCATTCAACATTTTTGTTATTTCAATAATGACCTATACCCTATCTTGGAATCTCTATGCCTTCTAAGATTTGACGGATAATTTCATCAGCAGTAAGACCTTCCATCTCTCTTTCTGGAGAAACAATTACTCTGTGCCTTAAAACAGCATAACTTGCTTCTTTAATATCTTCCGGCGTGACAAAGTCTCTCCCTCTCAATGCTGCAAAAGCTTTAGAAGCGGTAAGCAGTGCTAATGATGCTCTTGGTGAAGCTCCGAGATACAGGAACTGGTTTTCTCTGGTATTGATAATAATCTTAGCAATATATTCCATCAGCTGGGCTTCAACAATGATTTCCTTTACCAAATGTTGATAACTTTTCAGCTGTTCTGCCGTAATAACATGATGTACACCTTCTGTTTTATCTTCTTTCTTGCTTTCATGCTGATTTTTAATGATCGCAATCTCCTGTTCAAGGTTAGGATATCCTACATTAATTTTGAACAAGAAACGGTCTAGTTGTGCTTCAGGAAGTCTGTATGTACCTTCATGCTCTATTGGATTTTGGGTAGCTACCACCAGAAATGGCTCATCCATAATGTAACGGGTACCATCCATTGTAATCTGCCTTTCTTCCATTACTTCAAATAAGGCGGCCTGAGTTTTTGCTGGTGATCTGTTGATCTCATCAATTAATATAAAGTTGGAGAAAATAGGCCCTTTTTTAAATTCAAATTCAGAATTTTTCACACTGAAAACTGAGGTTCCCAGAATATCGGAAGGCATCAGATCCGGCGTAAACTGTATCCTGCTGAAACCAACATCCACCGTTTTGGCTAATAGTTTTGCTGTAATCGTTTTGGCAACCCCGGGAACACCTTCAATCAAAACGTGTCCGTTGGAAAGTAATGCTGCCAGTAAATGTTCTATCATTTTCTCCTGCCCTACAATTACTTTTCCTATTTCTGCCTTTACTTTATCCAGGCTTGCACGAAGCTCAATCATATCAATTCTTGACTGAAACTGATCTTCACTTTTATTAAGATCTATAGAAGGTTGATTTTCTATGTTCGGGTTATCAATATTTTCCATAATTTTTTTCTTTGGTTTTGATAGGACTTCGTTCTATCTTTGGCTAAATTGTCCCTTTGGGATTCTTATTTTAATATTTCGTCTAGTAATTTATTGATTCTTGCCAAATCTTCCTTCATTACACTGGCATAAGGATCTTGGGCTTTTTTAATCAGACTAATAGCCTCATTAATCATTTCTATAGGTTTTCCCGTTTTCAGTTGTAGTTTTTTAGCAAATTCCTCATCTAAATTCTGGGTATCAATCAGAAGATCCAGTCTTACTTTATTCAGGAAGTACTGAGCTTTTTTAGCCATCATATCATGAAAATCGCCTTCCTGAAGATATAAATTCCCTATGCTTTTCACAAAATCCAGAGATGTATTCCTCAATGGTTCTATAACGGGCACTATTCTTTGTTTCCTTTTTGCATTAAAGAATATAAAAAGAATAAGTCCCCCAAGGAATACCCACCAAGCATATTTCAAAGCTGGATTTCCTAATACAAATCGCATAAAGAAATGTGAAACATTGGCATTATTCTCCACAAACCAAATGGTTTCCCTATCCTGAAGATAAGAAAATACATCCTGTGCATATTTTACATTGCCTGGTTTCAGCAAATAATAATTAGTGAGAAAAAGAGGTTCACTATGAATATAGAAATTTCCTTTTCCAAATTTTACTTTGATAAAGTTTGCTTGATCCGTATTTTTCTTCTCTACTGTTTTCCCTAGAACTTCTATACCCGGCTTGATAAATGAAAAGCCTTTTCCTGAAGGAAATTTATCTAATTGTATGAAATCATTCTGGTATTTCTTATCTGTAAACTTTAATACATTTTCATCCTCAAATGAAATCTCTGAACTATGAAATCCGATACTGTCTGCAATTTCCTTAGGCATAAGATTCATGATCACCATAGCATCCGAACCTTTTGAAACCTGATCCATAATTTTCTTCCAGGATTCTGTGTCAATATCAGTTTCAATAACAACAATATTATGGGCTTCTTTTTTGTGTTGACTATAATATTCATAAGGAACCTGCTCAATCTTCTTTAGATGAGTTTTAAAAAGGTCTTTGGCTTCATTATTGAAAACAAACAGACCAAACGGTGATTTCTCATTGATATCAAAGTTTTTACGCCAATCGGTAGTTTCTTTTTTATTCACATCAAGCAACGCCAAAATAACCATCACAACGATGAAGATCACAGCATATATTCTGAAAGTCTTATTCATGGTTAATGGGATTAAGGTTTAAATGCCTGATATTTATTTTTAAATTTCTGATAGCTCTGCTCATCAATATTGAACTCTCCATACCAGACATAATCAAAAATATAAGAGAGATCAGAAAATTCACTTTTTAGATGCGTAACTTTTAATTCTGATACATAGTCTTTATTCGTCTTTTCAGGATTCCAGTTAATCAGCTTTTTGTCACTCAATTTTTTAAGAACGAATAAGAACTGATAACGAACTGCTGAACGATAGTCTCCTGTAAGTTCAAATTTGGCAATGCTCTCAGGAAAGTTTATTTCATGGATGTTTTCATGCAATTCTTCTACATTCAGATTCAACTTTTTATTCTTTTTACCAAAAATAAAATTCCCATCTTTTCCGAGAATATATTTAATGATAAAATAAAGAAGGAATCCTACTAAAATAATTGCAAAAAGGCGAATAACCACTCCTGTAAACTCAGAGGATTTTGTAAAAACCGTATCTCCAAAAATACTACGCAAAATTCGATCTACCTTCTTTAGAAGTTTTTGCCAGAATGATTCTCTGGGTTTTGAGACTGAATAATCAAATTCATTTCCTTTGTATCTTGACGGAACATTTTGCTTAAATTCTTTAGGATAGACCGAGTTGTCTGAAACCGGATTCTTCACCAGCACAGAATCTGCACGCAGCATATTATGATAATGTCCCGTTGTATAGAGTGAATCTTCCATATAACCATCATCCTGAGCCTTTACAAAGCCGAGGGAGAATAAAAACAATATGAAAAAAAGAATTCTATTCATTGATTCCAATGGTATCTATTTCTTCAAGTTCTACTTTCTGATGAAGGTCTGTTCTGCTATCATAATACATCAATCCGGCATTTACATACAGCAGATTCGAAAGGAAGAATGAAAGCAGCATTGAAATTCCGTAGAATACAAAAATGCAATCCCAAAAGCTCCGGTAAAAGGATTTTGCTCAAAATTACCATCAGATGGTGACGTCAACACCGAACCATAAAAAAAGAGCATTGGGACATAGGTGAATACGGAACTTGCAATGGATATCACAATAAACATGACAAACGATGCTGCCCAATATTTCCAGTATGGAGATTTCTCACTTCCATTGGGATAAGAAAACTGTGAACGGATAGAGTAACTCAGACTTTCCATGAAACCTCTCCCCGAATTAAAATAATCGTACATCAAAAATGTAACAACATTAAATAGGGTAGGATATACCAGCATTACAATAAAAATCCCGATAATAATAAAGATCAGAAGATAAGAGAACCCTAATACGAATAAAGATAAAGGAGCTACAATAAACGTCACCCCAAGACACAGTTTAGCAATTCGGCCAGCGTTCTTTTTGAAGTCTCCTAAGATCTCATCTGTCTTTATGCTTTTTGCTCCCTGTGCAATTCTTTTCAGATAAAAAACAGGATAAAGATAATTGATAATAGCCAGTATCATCAAAAGTAGAAATGTGATGATTCCTACAACAATCAATACTCCAGCATTATTTGTAAAATATTGATCAAAATAATAGCTGTCACCATTTATATTAGATCCGAAAATCTGAGAAAAAAGTTCCCTGTATCCAAAAATAAAGACGGTTACCATTAAAATTAACAGCAAGCCATTGATCAGAATATAATTTTTAAAATAATTCTTTCCGTATAATTTGAAAAAGTTGAAACTATCACTGATGAAAGTTCCAAAGTCTCTTTTTTTATAAAATTGTATCATTGATGTGTTTATTAGTTTTTTTATTGACAATGGATGGATATACAAAATAGTAGAACCCTATAACAGCCATTGATCCCAGAATAATTACCAAATTTAGGATTACAGGCATTTTCAAAGCATGTCTTGTTACATATCCTTCAATAATTCCGGCACAGATAGTGAAGGGAACAGTGCTTAAAAATATTTTAAAAGAATCTTTAAATCCTTTTTTAAAGGAATTAAATCTCGAAAAGGTTTTCGGAAACAGAATAGATGCTCCCAGAATCAATCCGCACATGGCTTCTACTACCATGGCAAAGATTTCAAATACTCCGTGAAGCCAAATCCCTCTTGCGCTGTCTTTTAAAGCTCCGTAATCATAGAAAAAGTATTGAAATGAGCCCAGCATTAAACTGTTAGAAAGCAAAGCAAATAAAGTCCCTACTCCGCCTGCAATTCCATAGATATACAATTTAGCTCCAACCTGAATATTATTGAAAATAATTCCAATAGTAGTTCCCCAGGTTGTACCGCTCTGATACACCCCTACTGCGTTATTCTTTTTAATATTTTCAATCGTTTCATTGACATAGCTTTCTCCAAGAATAATATTAACAAATTCTTTATCGTAAGCTGCAGAAATTACTCCTATTAAAGTAAAAAGGACAAAGAATAAAAAGGCATACAGCAGATACCTCCGATACTGATACACAAGTAACGGAACCTCAGTTTTAAAGAAATAAACCAATCTGTTCTCCTCTACTCTTTTGGTTTTATAAATCTTTTGGAAGATTTGTGATGAAAGGTGATTCAGATAAACAGTTGTATTGCTTTTAGGATAATAGGTCTGAGCAAAAGAAAGATCATTGATCAGGTTAATATACAATGAAGACAGGTCATCAGGATTTTTTTTAATTTTCCCATCAATAACCTGTTCTATTCCCAACCATTTTTCTTTATTTTGTTTAATGAAATAAACTTCTCTCATAATTGTAAAGGCTAAAATAATAAAAATTATGTCTCAGATCGCGATAAATACCTCACAAAATGTAAATATTAACTTCAATACTGCAAGTGTTGGAGAAAGAATGCTTGCATTTATCATTGATCTCCTGATAAGGGTTGCCTACATCCTTGTTGTCCTTTATTTATTTTTCAATATTCTTGATTTGGGATATTTATTGAACGGTTTAGACAGCTGGTCAGTGATGGCAGTGTATATCATTCTTACTTTTCCCACCTATATTTATCCCGTTGTTTTGGAAAGTTTAATGGAGGGGCAAACTCCCGGAAAAAAACTGATGAAGATCAGAGTAGTGAAAATCGATGGATATCAGGCCAGTTTCGGGGATTACATGATCCGTTGGGTGTTCAGACTTGTAGATGTCTCCTTTGCCGGTGTGGTAGGTTTAATTTCAATGATTGTTTCCAAAAATAATCAGCGTTTAGGAGATATTGCTTCTGGAACAGCAGTAATTTCACTAAAAAATAACATTAATATTTCTCATACTATTTTAGAGAATATCAACGAAGATTATGTACCCTCATTTCCTCAGGTTATTGCTTTGAGTGATAATGACATGAGAATCATCAAGGATAATTATACCAAAGCTTTAAAAGCAGATGACCGACAAATTATCAGTAAACTTTCCGATAAGATAAAAAGTATTCTGAAGCTGGAAATAGACCCAACAAAGATGACAGAAAGACAATTCATCAATGTTATTATTAAAGACTATAATTATTACACAGGAAAAGATAACTAGTACAAACTGCCAATAATTATGTAAGCTATCAATGTACTTTTTATTATTACTTTAATTTTGTATCTTTAAATTACAATAAACGTTCTATTATGAAATTTGAAAACAACAGATCAGGAAATGGTGGAGTTCTTACGCTTAATAATGAAGTAAAGGAAGTAGGAAGATTAACCTATACCATTTTTCCGGAGGATCAAAAACTGATTATTTCGTTTGTTCTGGTTCATCCTGAATTTGAAGGAAGAGGAATGGGAAAATACTTGGTAGAAGAAGCTATCAAATTTGCAAGGGAAAATAATTGGAACGTATATCCTCACTGTTCTTATGCCAGAGCGGTGATGATGAGAATGAATGATGTAGATGATATTTTACTAAAGAACTAAGACTTCATTTACCAGAATTTCTTCAATATTATCCGGGTAATCCACTTCCAGATGATGGTCAGATGCTACCCATTCCATAATTTCCTGAAGTTTTAATACTTTAGAATTAGGAATCCCCATTTTATCCAAAGCACAAGCATTACATTCCTGCTCATATTGATTGTGAATAGGGATCACGAATACTTTTTTATCCATGAAAAGAGCTTCAGCTGGAGTTTCGAAGCCTGCGTTACAAAGAATACCTTCACAACCTTCAAAATATTTCAGATATTGAATTTCATCAATAGGAAATACTTCCACATTTTTTACCTTAACCTGTACTTTACTATATTTTGAAAAGACCTTCCACTCTACCGGAATCTTTCTTAAAACCTTAATGATATTTTCATCTGCAAAACTTGGAAGGTAGACAAGATAATATCCTTTCTTATAAGGATTAAGGTTTCGGATCTTTCTTCGGATTACAGGTTTTTTAATTTGAGGATGATAATTTTCAAAATGAAAGCCAATCTTTCTTTCGCTGGGAACATAATACTTCAAAATCATTTCTCCCAGAAAATCTTTTTTATCAGGTTTAGGAGTTTCAGAAAAACTCATCGATGCCTGATGGCTAAGTTCAATCATTGGAAGCCTCTTCAACTTAGATGCCCAACCCGTTAAAGGTTCATAATCATTGATGATTAAATCATATTGAGATAGCTCTAAATTCTTAATTGTTTTAGCAGCATCAATAAATTTATTATCTGTGAACGTTTTACGATAGGATAAACCGCCCGTTTTGTTATAAAGAAGGGAAATACCTCTATGCTGAAAATTAATGTCAAAATCAGCTTTTAATTGCGATTGATGCCCACTAATGAGTGTATCTACCGAAGCATACTTTTTGAGTATCGGAATAATCTCCTGTGCCCTGGCTACGTGTCCGTTCCCGGTACCCTGAAATGCGTACAAAATTTTCATTAAGTAAAATTAGTTACGATTTTTAAAAGTTCAGAATTATCCATCTCCTGAATTTCTTCTGCTTCATCATCTTTCAACAAATGTTTGTGGTCATCATAATAAAAAATCTTCCATTCTTTATCATGATATTCCAAAGCTGATAGATTTTCGATCCAATCACCAGAATTCAGATAAGTACAAGATCCTTTTTTATTAACCACTTCCCGAATCTGCGGCTGATGAATATGTCCACAAACTACGTAGTCATATTGATTATCAATAGCCAATTCGGAAGCTGTAAGTTCAAAGTCACCGATATACTTTACCGCTTTCTTCACATTATTTTTAATTTTTTTTGAAAATGAATATTTTTCTTTGCCCATTTTCTCCAAAAACCAATTCACTACATTATTGATGATGATTAAAAGGTCATATCCCTTTCCGCCAAGTTTGGCAATCCATTTAGAATGCTGGACTGATGCATCGAAAACATCCCCATGAAAGATCCAGGTTTTTTTCTGGTCAATTGTCAGACAGATTTTATTACAAACTTTGAGTTTTCCCAATTCAAAGTCGGTAAACTTACGGAACATTTCATCATGATTACCTGTAATATAATAAACATCCGTATTCTTAGTAGCCAATGAAAGGATCTTTCGGATCACTTTCAAATGAGGTTTAGGGAAGTAAGACTTTTTGAATTGCCAGATATCAATGATATCACCATTCAAAACCAAAGTTTTAGGCTGAATAGAATTGAGGTATCTCAGCAATTCCTTAGCCTTACATCCATAAGTTCCCAAATGAACATCCGATATGACAACTAACTCAACGTTTCTTTTCATCCGTATATTTTTCAGCTTTTTAATTTGCCGGATGGAACACCTTCTATTTCTTCAATATCAAAAATACATCAAGGCGTTTCATAGTTTTTTACAAAGAAACTAATTGAAAGTTAACTGTATATGAATGCTATATTATTTTTTATAAAGAGTTCATCAGCTCTTCAGTGATTTCCATGTTGTGGTAAACGTTCTGAACATCATCGTCATCTTCGAAACGCTCAAGCATTTTCATATTAGCTTTGAACTGATCTTCGTTTACTTCTTTTGTATTATTTGGAATTCTTTGTAATTCTGCACTTTTTGCTTCAATTCCCAGTTCGTCTAATTTGTGAGATAAAGAACCGAAATCTTCAAAAGCGGTCGTAATCATTACTTCTTCTTCATCTTTTTCCACATCTTCTGCTCCTCCATCAATCATTTCCATTTCGAAATCATCCCAATCCATTTTTACCTGTGCCAAATCGATGGTGAAAATTCCTTTTCTGTCGAAGATAAATGCTAGCTCACCATTTTTACCAAGGTTACCATCAAACTTATTGAAAATAGCTCTTACATTCGCTACGGTTCTTGTTGTGTTGTTTGTAGTACATTCTACAAAAAAAGCAACACCACCTTGTCCATATCCTTCATAAGTAACTTCTTCATAGTTTTCAGCATCAGCACCGCTTGCTTTTTTGATCGCTCTTTCTACATTATCCTTAGGCATGTTTGCCCCTTTCGCATTCTGGATACATCTTCTTAATGCCGGGTTAGCTTCAGGATCTGTTCCCCCTGCTTTTACTGCTAATGCAATATCTTTACCTATTTTAGAGAAAGTCTTAGCCATTTTATCCCATCTGGCCATTTTAGAAGCTTTTCTATATTCAAATGCTCTTCCCATTTTTAATTTTTAAATTTCAACAAAAATACTTAAAAGTCTACAAAAAAAAAATACCTCCAAAAAAATTGGAGGTATTCATTATTTAGAAAAATTAATTATTTTTTCTTTTTAGCTGGAGCTTTTTTCTTAGCTGGAGCTTTACCTTTCTTCACTACAGTCTTCTTCACTACTACGTCTAGATCAGATTTCTTAAGTGCATCCCAAGCAGCACCGTTGATAGCTTCAACAACTACTTTTCTGTCAACCATTCTATCAGCGTCAGAAGCTTTTGCAGGAACTTGAGCATCTCTAGAACCAACACCAGTTGATTTTAACTGATTACCGTTAACTCCTCTAGCTTCAAGAGCACCTACTACAGAAGCAGCTCTTTCTCTTGAAAGTTTCAAGTTGTAAGCAGCAGCACCTTTAGCATCAGTGTGACCTGTTACTAAGAAAGTACCATCTTTAGACTCATTAATAATTCTAGCAGCTTCATCTAACTTAGTGTTAGATTCTGGTCTGATAGTCGCTTTGTTAAAGTTGAACAAGATACCTTTAAGAGCACCTGTAGCATCTTTAGCAATTACGTCTTTTGGTTTAGGACATCCGTTGTATTCTGGAAGACCTGGAACAGTAGGACAAGCATCGTCTTTATCAAGGATACCGTCACCGTCTGTATCTGGCCAAGGACAACCTTTGTTTTCAGCAGGACCTGCTACAGTAGGACAAGCATCATCTTTGTCGATAACACCATCACCGTCTGTATCTGGCCAAGGACAACCGTTGTTTTCAACTGGACCAGCTACATCTGGACATTGATCGTCTTTATCTGGAACTCCGTCACCGTCAGTATCAGGACATCCTTGGAATTCTGGAAGACCTGGTGTATCTGGACAAAGATCGTCTTTATCTAGGATACCATCCTTATCTCTGTCTCTGTTTCCAAATCTGAATAAGATAGATGCAGAAGCTTGCCAGAAGTTAGCAACTGTAGACTTATCACCTGGAGTTGATACATAATCTCCTTGGACACCAAGACCGAAGTTTTTAGTTACCCAGAAGTTAGCACCAGCACCAGTAGCCACTGTAAAGTGGTTAGCTTTACCAGCCTCGTTACCATCTTTTCCGTTAGGAACAGCTCTATCTAGTACATTACCATTAGCATCAAGACCATTTTGTGGGAAAGATTGCCCAGTATAGTCATGTCTAAGGTAGTTAGCACCAACTCTTAAATATGGATCAAACCAAGATTCTTCGTTCCATAAAAGACCTGCTGCGTGAGCCTGGAAACCAAGACCTGTCATTAGGAAAAATTCTTTCCCCATGTTGAATCTTTTGTTTTCAACATTTCCAACAGAAGTTTGCCAGTCAATAACTAAACCTTTACCAACGTTTCTAGCAACTGTTAACTTAGATAGTGGAGGTGTAATAGAATAACTGTTCATGTTGAACAGGTTCTTTGTCAAATTTTTCGCAGAGAACGTGTTACCGAATGAAGATCTTGCTGCTACGTGGTTTTCAGCGTGAGCACCAACTCCGATTAACCACGGATTGTTGGTAGTCTGTGCGAAAACAGTAGAGGCAACGGTAAGCGCCAATGCTGAAATTCCTAATTTTAGATTTTTCATAGAATTAAATGATTAAATAATTGATAATGCAAAATAAATATAATTTTTCTTTATATACAAAGTTTTTCAAATGATTTTTAACTTTTCTTTAATATTCTGTCCAGGTTCCGCTTATTTTCTCTATCTTTAATGGCCTCCCTTTTATCGAAAAGCTTCTTCCCTCTACCCAGCGCTATCAGCACCTTTGCTTTCCCTCGATCAGTGATATATAATTTCAAAGGTATAATCGTGTTCCCTGCATCCTTTAACTTTTTTTCAAGTTTCTGCAATTCTTTTTTGTGCAAGAGCAATTTCCGTTCCCTTTTTGTTTTATGATTGTAAAAAGTTCCCAATTTATACTCATCAATCATCATGTTGATGATGTATAACTCCCCATCAATAAACTGACAGAACGATTCTGTGATGGATGCTTTGGAAGAACGTAAAGATTTTATTTCCGTACCCGTTAAAACCATCCCGGCTTCATATTCTTCAAGAATTTCATACTCAAAACGGGCTCTTTTATTTAATATGTTAACTGTTTTCTCAATCTTCATCATTTTAAAATTTCGTTAATGAAATATATAAAAAATACGATACATTTAAAAACTTGACTATTATATTATTACAAAATACCCAAATTCTTTTCGTATTTTTGCGCCAAATTTACAAAACTATATGTTAACAGTATCTAACTTATCTTTACAATTCGGGAAAAGAGTTCTTTTTGACGAGGTAAATATTATGTTTACCAAAGGAAACTGCTACGGGATCATCGGAGCAAACGGGGCGGGAAAGTCTACATTCCTTAAAATATTAACAGGAAAGCAGGATCCTACAACAGGTCACGTATCTCTGGAACCAGGGAAAAGAATGTCAGTTTTGGAGCAGGATCACTTTGCTTATGATCAGTTTACTGTTCTTGAAGCTGTATTAAGAGGTAATAAAAAATTATTTGAGATAAAGGAGGAAATGGATGCGTTATACGCAAAAGAAGATTTCTCCGATGAAGATGGAATTAAAGCCGGTGAATTAGGGGTTATTTATGATGAAATGGGTGGATGGACTGCAGAATCTGATGCACAAACCATGCTTTCCAATGTTGGTGTTAAAGATGAAATGCACTGGCAAATGATGAGTGAACTGGAAAATAAGGACAAAGTAAAGGTCCTTTTGGCTCAGGCACTTTTCGGAAATCCTGATGTATTGATTCTGGATGAACCTACCAATGACCTTGACATTGATACAATCTCTTGGCTAGAAGATTTCCTTGCAGATTATGAAAATACAGTAATCGTAGTATCTCACGACCGTCACTTCTTGGATACCGTGTGTACTCACATTGGAGATTTAGATTATGCTAAACTTAACCTTTACACAGGTAACTACTCTTTCTGGTACCAAGCATCTCAGCTAGCAACAAGACAAAGAGCTCAGGCTAACAAAAAGGCTGAAGAAAAGAAAAAGGAACTTCAGGACTTCATTGCACGATTCAGTTCTAACGTTGCTAAAGCTAAACAGGCTACTGCAAGAAAGAAAATGATCGACAAGTTAAACATTGACGATATTAAGCCTTCTTCAAGAAGATACCCTGCTATCATTTTCGAAATGGAAAGAGAAGCGGGAGATCAGATCCTTGATGTAAAAGGTCTTGAAAAAACAAAAGACGGCGAATTATTATTCTCTAATATTGATTTAAATCTTAAAAAAGGAGATAAAGTAGCTGTACTTTCGAAAAACTCTTTAGCGATCACAGAATTTTTCGAAATTTTAGCTGGAAACGTTGAAGCGGACAAAGGAACTGTTGCTTGGGGAGTTACAACAAACCAGTCTCATATGCCTTTAGATAACACCAATTTCTTCCAGGAAGATTTAAGCCTTGTTGATTGGTTAAGACAATTCACTAAAAACGATGAAGAGCGTCACGAGGAATTCGTAAGAGGATTCTTAGGAAGAATGCTTTTCTCAGGTGATGAAGCGTTGAAATCGTGTAAAGTACTTTCAGGAGGTGAAAAAATGAGATGTATGTTCAGCAGAATGATGCTTCAGAAAGCTAACGTTCTTTTATTAGATGAACCTACCAACCACTTAGACCTTGAAAGTATCACAACATTGAACAACTCATTGTCTAACTTCAAAGGAAATCTTTTATTGGCATCTCATGACCACGAAATGTTGTCAACTGTCTGTAACAGAATCATCGAATTAACTCCTAACGGAATCATCGATAGAGAAATGACTTATGACGAATACCTTGCTGACAAAAAAGTGAAGGAATTAAGAGAAAAAATGTATTCTTAATATAATACATTTAATGAATATAAAAATACCTCAAAGCAATGCTTCGAGGTATTTTTGTTTAAACAATAAATAAAATAATTATTTTGTAAGTTTCGTTGTTGGAAGAGCCACAGTACCAGGATCTTTCCATAACCCGTCTTTTTCTGCTCTCTTCTTGATTGCCTGGGCTCTTTTTTCACTATCCGGGTGAGAGTTGAACATCTTTTCAAAACCGGATTGTGTACTTCCTCCTGATAGTAAAGCTAGTTTCTTGAAAGCAGTATAAGCCCCTACTACATCATACTTATTAGCTTTCATAAAATCATAAGAATAGGTATCTGCCTCAGATTCTTGCTTTTTACTGTGAGTAGCATCCAAAAATTCGTTTGCCATTTTTCCGATCTGGCTATCATTAAGAGTAGCTACTGCACCGGATGCTGATGAAGCGGCATCTAATGCTGCTGCTTTTAAATAAGCAGATTTCATAGCATCTTTTGTATCTTCATTTTTAACGTGACCGATTTCGTGACCAATTACAGCCAACAGTTCGTTATCTGTCATGATATCCATCAAAGAAGAGAATACACGCACACTTCCGTCTGCACAAGCAAAAGCATTGATATCTTTTACTTTATAGACTTTATAGTTCAAATTCAGACCGTCTTGTGTTTTGTGTTTTCCAAACAATTTGTTCAATCTTACAGTATAAGGATCTTTTGGCCCTGCTACCTGATTGTTTTTATCCATCCAATCTACCGATTCTTTGGATAATTTAATAGCATCTTCGTTGGTAAATGTTAAAGCTTTTGCACCTTTTGAAACAACCCCGGCAGCTTTTCCGAGATTAAATTGTGCATTCATTGAATTCATTGCGCCTAAAAAAGTAAGGCATACGATAATTTTTTTCATAGTCATTTAAATTTGGAGCACGAAGATAATCAATTTTTAACAATCTTTAAGTCAAAACTTCATTCCCTATCCAATCAAAATGCTATTTTTTTTCCTTATTTTTGTGAACATGAGTCAAAAATGGATTTACAAGCCCGAACCCGATGAGGAAGTTGTGGATGGACTAAGTTCGTCACTTGGTTTTGGCACTTTTGAATCTAAACTTCTCGTTCTAAGAGGAATTGACAATTATCAAAAGGCGAGAGAATTTTTCAAACCAAACCTTACCGATATACACAGTCCGTTTTTAATGGCAGACATGCAAAAGGCTGTAGAGCGCATTGCCACTGCAATTGAAAACGGCGAAAAAATATTGGTATATGGCGACTATGATGTGGATGGAACCACCGCTGTTGCCTTAATGTACCTTTACCTCAGCAAAATTGTTGAGAAAAAATATCTGGATTACTATATTCCTGACAGAAATTCTGAAGGATATGGAATTTCTACTGAAGGAATTGATTTTGCCAAAGAGAATGGGTTTTCGTTAATCATTGCGTTGGACTGCGGAATCAAGGCTCTTGATATGATTAATTATGCTTCCAGTCTGGACATAGATTTTATTATCTGCGATCATCACCTTCCCGGTGAAGAGATTCCTGACGCTGCAGCTGTACTTGATCCTAAAAGAAGTGACTGCCGATATCCGTTCAAGGAACTTTCAGGATGTGGTGTAGGTTTTAAACTTTGCCAGGGACTGAATACCATTTACAAACTTCCGGATGCTGAATTATTTGAGCTCACAGATCTTCTGGCTATATCCATCGCTGCAGATATTGTTTCGATGACCGGAGAAAACAGAGTTCTTGCTAAAATGGGATTAAAAACCCTTAGAAAAACAAGAAATCTTGGGTTAAGATTATTAATTCCGGAGGATAAACTGTCTCATTTCGAAATTTCAAATATTGTTTTTGAAATTGCACCTAAAATAAATGCTGCGGGAAGAATTTCCCATGGAAAAGCAGCTGTGGAACTTATGGTTTCTGAAAACCTGAAGCATGCCAACCAAATCGTGGGTGATATCATGAACCTCAACGATGAAAGACGCGAACTGGATATGAACTCTACTCTTTCGGCCTTGAATCAGATTATAGAATCTCAACAGGAAACAAAACATACAACCATTGTTTATCACCCTGAATGGAACAAAGGAGTAATCGGAATTGTAGCCTCCAGACTGATCGAAACTTACTATAAACCTACATTGGTATTTACTGATGGAAATAATGGTGAAATGGTAGCTTCCGCAAGATCTGTATCTGATTTTGATGTGCATGAAGCGCTTGATATGTGCTCTGAATATTTTCTTAAATTCGGAGGGCATCACGCTGCTGCCGGGCTTTCAATGGAAAAGGAAAAGTTTGAGGCTTTCAAAGTTAAATTCGAAAAAATTGTTTCTGAAAAAATAAGGGAACACCAAAAGGAACCTTCAATTAGTATTGATTCTGAAATTAGGGTTGATGATATCAACAGAGAGTTTATCAATTTCCATAGAAAACTAGCTCCTTTCGGGCCTCAAAATATGAAACCGATCTTCACCTTGTCTGATCAGAGACTTTCTGGTTATGTAAAAACAATGGGTAAAGATAACAACCATCTGAAGTTTTATATCAAACAGGAAGCTTCAGGAAGAAATATTGAGTGTGTCGGTTTTAAACTTGGACAGTTTGTAGAAGATTTTAAAAATAAAAATTTCGATCTTGCTTTTACCTTGGAGGAAAATCATTGGAAAGGCAATGTAACTCACTATCTTAACATAAAAGATGTAAAGTTCAGGGATTAACTGATGCCCTACAGGATTTTGGTTTCTAAGCTTTAGACTTTGTAAAGTAAAAAACTAACTTCCTATTATAATTAAATACAACGCTCCCCTACTACACTGATATGAAAAAAATTGGTCTATTCTTCGGATCTTTTAATCCGATCCATATCGGACATCTTATTTTAGCGAATTATATTCTGGAAAATTCAGATATGGATGAGCTATGGTTTGTAGTGAGTCCACAGAATCCTTTTAAAGACAAAAAATCTTTATTGAAGGATCACAACAGGTTGGATATGGTACAACTTGCAGTAAAAAATTATCCGAATATGCGGGCTTCCAATGTAGAGTTTTCTCTTCCGAAGCCAAGCTATACCATCGATACGCTTACTTATCTTCATGAAAAGCATCCTGATTATTCTTTCAGTCTTATTATGGGTGAGGATAATTTAGACAGTCTTCACAAATGGAAAAATTCTGATGCATTGATCAAAAATCATCATATCATTGTTTATCCAAGAGTATTTGAAGGGGAAAAGAAAGATTCTGAATATCTTCAGCATGAAAATATTTCTATGATAAAAGCTCCTGTGATCGAAATTTCTGCGACTGAAATCCGTAATATGATTAAAGAAGGAAAGAATGTAAGACCAATGTTACCGCCTGAAGTTTTTGAGTATTTGGATGGAAGTAATTTTTATCAATAAGCAATGAAACGGTACCTATTCTTATTCGCTATTTTTTTACAAAGTTTTTTATATGCTCAGGAATCGACAGTTTTAAAAAGCGATTCTCTTCTAGAATGGAGAAAGAAGGCTTCTGAAGAAAGAATAAAGTATAATAAAGAACGATGTCGTGAAGATTCTATTAGAGCTGAATATGATTCAAAAATCCAAAATAAATATTATATCAACATTGCCGCTCCCTACGGTGATCATTTCTTACCTGGCACTGAGCTAAAGGAGATTTTAAAAAAGCATAACATTATTTGGGGCGGGGAATGGATGGGAAGTGATATTGGTGGTTATTCCGGAGGATGCTATTATTCAGGTATGGCTGAATGGACTGAAAAAAAATTCGGTAAAGAATTTGTTGATGACCTTATAAAAGAATCTGTCGCCCAATACGTAAAAAAACATCCGGGCAAGGTTTTTGATGCAGATGAACATACAGAGTGGACATATAAAGGAGTTTACCTTAGCTATATGAATGATAATGATCAGTTGAATAAAGATTTCTTCAGCAGCTTTGTTTATCCTGAAGGTTATCAGGATTATGATCTTTCTAAAAAATATCATTCATATTCTCGCGTTACTCTTCATTTGGATGAAAAAGGGAGGGTTTTAAAGGAAGAATTTAATCATACTATTTATAATGAGCACAACCAGAAATCTATTCCTTATTTTGAAAAAGAAATCAAAAAGTTTATAAAATACACTAAATTTGACCCTGTAAAATACAGAGGCTATCCAGTAAAAAGTAAAACCAGCTTCTTCATCTACTATAAATAATTATACATGAACTTCATCGAAAAATTCTTCTCAAAATATTCTCAGGAAAAACTCATTAAATGGTTTAAACAGATCTGTCTGGCAGAGGCTATTTCATGTGTTTTATTGTATTGTGTTGCGATGATCTGGATTCGATATGATGAAAATTTATATTCTATTATTTTTATCAGCGTGGTTGGTAGTTTGCACGGATTATTTTTTACGCTTTATCTTTTACTCTGCATTCCTGCAAGAAAAATTTACAACTGGGATGATGAAGATTTTGTGTTCGCTTTATTAGCAGCCTTTTTCCCTTTTGCTACGGTATGGGTAGATAAGTCTTTAGCCAAACAGGATCGTGAATAATAAAAAATGAGACATTGCTGCCTCATTTTATTAGTATTACTTTAGATTATTTTTAGGGTATCTTTATAGCAGGAACCTGCTGGGAAGGTAATTTCGGCCCTAATTCCACACATAAGAATTTTTTTGAATATTTATAAACAGATACACTGTTTACAGTAGATGAAGGTACCGGTGTATTGGCAGGACTTACCAATGATATTTCAACAGGTAATGTATAACAACCCGTGAAGCCATTCTGTACAAAATTTTCATACGTAACATTTCCGCCGGCAGATACTATTTTTAATCTGGCATTTACAACCGTACCTGCCATTTTAAATTTCACTTGTCCTGTAAGCACTTCTTTATGAGGATTGCCAGGTACTACAACGTATTTTGTACAACAGACAGGACTGGCAGTAATATTTCCCGAAGACTGAGGCTGAGCCCCTTCTACAACCACTGTAAAACATCCAATTGAACAGATACTTCCTGTATATGGGCATTTTACATTGATACAGATTGTATTGGTGCCTACCTTCAAACTTGAAAAAGAAATCAATCTTACTGAAGGAGTAGATCCATTGGTATGGGTATATGGATTACCCCCTGAGCTAACGATAGCAGGAACTCCATTGATAAGAATAGTAATCTCTGAAGCCCAAATTCCCGTATTGAGTGTATTGTATGGATGTGGAGAAGCTTCAACCCGTAAAAGTTTAGAAGAATTTGCTGCACTATACGGAATTGTCAAAGTTCCTCCCGGATTAATTGACGGACCGCTCACATTCGGAAATTGTATGGATGATGTAGGCGAACTGACGCAACTGCAATTACCGGATGACTGTATCTGGTTGATATTGTCGACAGAAGCGGGTTCATAAGAAACTTTCTTAGAAAGAATACTTAAGATAATCCCTGCATTCATCGAAAACGCATTAAACCTGTTCTTGGTTTCTATAGTCTGATATTTTCCGGACATCATCTGATCAATACTGTAAAAACCTTCACTATTAGGAGAACCACCAGGTATAAACGTTGTACTTGTATTCTTTACATTGGGTCCGGCAATATAACTTCCTTCTACAAAGAAGCCAATTCTTCCCGGGAAATAAGAAAATCTTATTTTGGGAATCACACCAAGACCATCTGTTTTAGAAGTTAATCTTTTGAGCGTCTCAAAACTTCGGGTCTGTCCATTAACACTTGATGTCTGAACCGTAGAAAATTCACTTTCCCTTAAACTGACATAGGCCAGATTAAGAATTGGCGATACTGTAAACTTATTAAAAGAGATATTAGACTGGATTCCAGCTTCACCGATGAAGCCATTTTGCCTGCTTCTGCTTGCTTCTGTTTTGAGAGAAGGTGCTGAAGATTGTCCTGAAATATTATAGACCATCCCTTCAGCCTGAGATTCTTTTTTCATTCCGAAAAGGCCAAGTCCTCCATTCACACCGAATGAAGTATAATTCGTTTCCGTATTGCTCAATGTAACAAGAGGAGCATACAGGTTAATATTGCCGTTGAATGCATTTCCGGTATGGCTGCTTTCACTGTAAGTTTTGCCCGGGAACAAACCTCCCCCACCCAAAGATATCAAAAGGTTTCCGCCCGGATTTTTCCCACCTTTCACAATCACTCCTTTGATGGGCTGTCCCGGCCTTGTTTCCTGTGCTCCAGCATTGATACACAATAAGATCCATAAGAGGATCATGGCTTTTCTCATAAAAGTAAAATTCGTTTTCATATCAATTAGTTTTAGAATTGTTGATCAAAATTCATTAAAAGCAGGACATAAAAAAATCCCTAATTGTAGGGATCGCAAAATGATATGATACTGAATTCCAGATTTACTCTTTTATATTTTTAAAGTACCAGGAAACCGCCTCACCCAAAGACGAAATATGAAGCTTGTTATAGATATGTTTAATATGGGTATTCACCGTGGAATAGCTTATTCCCAGTTGATCTGCGATCATTTTATAGCTCATCCCTTCGGCAAGCAGTTTCAAAACCTCCCGTTCTTTTTGTGTCAAAAGCTTCTGATCGGCTGTCGGCTGAAAATATTCCAGGACTCTTTTTGCAATAGCAGGATTCATGGATGCACCGCCTTCGTAAACTTCTTCAATCGCCTGAAGAATCCGTCTTGGAGTATCGCTTTTCAGGATATAGCCACTTGCCCCACCAGAAATAGATCGGAATATCTTTTCGCTATCATCAAAAGCAGTCTGTATCAAAACATTGATATGCGGGAATTTTGATTTGATTATTTTCAAACCTGCAATTCCATCTACAACCGGCATATTGATGTCCATCAAGACAACATCAGGCTGATAACTTTGCATTTCTACTTCTACATTTTCACAATTGAGTGCTTCACCGATATACTCCATATTTTCGGAAAGCTCAATTAAAATTCTGAGGCTTTGCAGTCGCTCGGGACTATCGTCATAGGCAAATATTCTGATCATGGTAAATACTTAGAGGGGTCAAAGTTAAATTCTTGCTGAGCAGTTATCAATCCCTAAATTTAGGGATAAGGATTTTTATATAAGTTCCTTTTTGAGATTCAAGGTCAAAAGTTCCGTTCATTTCCAGGGTTCTTTTCTTCATATTACCAATCCCGTTTCCTTTTATTTCTGTCGGATTGAATCCTACTCCATTATCTTTTATTTCCATTATATGATTGCTCTCTTCTGTCTTAAGGTTAATAAAAACTTTATCGGCTTTGCTGTACTTTGCAATATTATTGAGGGCTTCTTTTACAATGAGAATTATGTTTTTTTTGATGCTGAAATCCACAATTTCATCATCAATGATTTCATCTATATCGATTTTATAATCTATGTCTGTATTTCCCAGTATTTCACTGGCTATATTTCTGATTCTGGTAGAAAGGGTCATGAGAGAATCGGTATTGGGCTTCAGGCTCCAGACAATATCACTCATATTTTCAGAGAGTTTTCTGGATTGATTTTCTATATTTCTGAGGACTTTCTGGGCATCTTCTATTTTTTGTTTGCCTATAAGTTCTCCGGCCACTACAGAATTGATCTGTAAACTACTCAAGGTGGAACCGATGTCATCATGCAAATCTGCTGTAATTTTATTTCTCTGAGTTTCCAATGCCATTTTTTCTTTGAATTCGTTTTGCTGCCTGATAAACTTCCATCGGCTCACTGCCATGATCAGGCCTCCGAAAATAAAACCTCCGATAATGACCCAAAATAAAAATGTCTGATAGAAAACCTTTGCTACGATTATGGTGATTGGTTTCTTATAAAAAACACTTCCTGTAAATTTATCTGCAATCCCGAATTCAATTTCATATGTCCCCGGTGCAAGACTATTGAGATTAAGCGGAACTTTTTTAGACAAACTTTTCCAGACTTTATCAATATTTTTGATCCGATACATTATTTTTCTCTGTGAACCATATTCTAGATCTTTTATCAATGCCTTTATTGAGATATTATTTTCATTGTATTTAAGATGAAGTTCTTTCAGGGTATTAATTCCTTCTTTAGAAACATAGCGGTTATTATTCACTAGAATTTCATCAAAATAAATCTCAGGACGATAGAAAGAATTAAGCTTTAGTGGAGGTTTAAAATAATTAAGTCCTTTCACTCCTCCAAAATATAAGGTTCCATCTGAAGCTTTGAGAAATGCTCTGTTGTTGAAGTCCCAAAACTGAATACCATCTTCTTTATCATAATTGGTGATCATATGGGTTTTGGTGTCAATACTTGACAACCCTCTCTGATGGCTGCACCAGAGTTTTCCAAAATCATCCAGCAGAAGTCCGTAGATATATGTTCCGGCAAGATGATTATTACTATCAAATATTTTTATTGTTTTAAAATTCTTATCCAAGAGATGAACTCCCTGATTTGTACCTACCCAAAACTGTTTATTTTTTATATCTTCCTGTATATAGAAGCATTGTACATTCGGAAGGATTTTTCCAATGATCTTATATTGGTTCTTTCCTTCAATCTTTGCCAATATCATATCCCGGTTCAGATAGCTTATTGCTATCCTTTTGTTGCTCAAAATATTAATATAAAAACTATTCTGCCCCGGAATACTTTTAATCTTTTCGAATTGATCTTTTGCTTTATTAAAAAAATACAATCCTGTAGAGAATGAAAATAATGACGTTGAATCCGGAAAACTTACCATACTCTGATGTTTTCCCATGATCTCATTATCAAAATTATAACCGGCTTTGAGCTTTAGATCTTTATTAAATATGATAATTTTCGACTGATCTCCGCTCAGATTATTTTCAACCATCCACAATTCCAGAGTATACGGATTTACATAGCTTTTGCTTCTGGAATTGGAATAATAACTGATCCTATCGGAGGCAAATTTTTGAGTGGAGAACGTTTTAGGATTAAAAATAGCCATTGAATTAACAAGGATGGTATGATCCGGAAGTTCTATAATATCTGAAACTCCCCTGTCTCTGAAATACTGAAGGAGAATATCTTTACCAGCCAGAGTATTTTTGAGCATTGCTCCCCGAAAATCCATAATAACTTCTCCTTGCCCGTCATCACAAAACCATAACCTCCCTATTTTATCCAACTGAAGATTATAAATTCTTTCAAAGCCTTTGTGAAAAGCCCCACCGTTCTTAAACTGTTTATCATAAATGAAAAGAGAATTTCCACCCATCAAAGCTACTTTATCTTGATCCACTGCTATGCTTACAATTCTTTTGATAGCTGTCTGCCGATGATCTAAATCTCTGTAATTATTTTTCATGATCAACAATCCGTCATCCACTGTTCCCAGATACAACGCGTCATTTTCTTTGTCATAAGCCGCTGACTGAAAAACTACTGAAGATCCAATCCCTAATTCCCGGCTGGGAAAGCCTATTTTCCCGGAATTCAGGTTGTAGGTTATCAGTTCTTTGGTTCCTACGAAACATATATTGCCCTGTTTATCAAAAAATGGCATTCTAAAATAGAAGACATTACCATCGATATTGTATATATGAACCGATTTCAGAGGTTCTATAGGAATTCTTGTTACCAGACTGATCTCTTTTGTTTCAATATCAAAACTCGCCAGCTGATACATTTCATTAAACAGCCATATTTTACCATCTGCAAATCCAATAGGAATAGCCGTTTTACTATTGGAAATTTTTCCATAGATATCAATTAAGGTAAATTCGTCTAACTGATAGTCATAAATATATAAACCTCTTGTACTACCGATATATAAATGATTGTTGTCTTCTGCAAATCCATATCCCTGCTGGAGTGTGGGGCAGTTTTTGAAAAAATATTTAAGGTTATAAACTTTTACTGATGAGCCGTCATATCTGTTGAGAGCATCATTACAAGTAAGCCATATAAATCCCTTTCGGTCTTCAAACCAAAAATAATTGGAGCCCTGCGAAAGTCCGTCATCCTGTGTTATGGCGGCCACAGAATAATTACCCAGATCTTGATTTTGGGAACTCAGTTTTACACTTCCGAATAATGCCAATATAGCGCAAAGTTTTAACAGAAGTTTCATGATTATCAATTTAAATAAAGTTAATCTTTTTTATGATTCTATAAATTTTCTCCTTTAAGATGTAACATTTAATGTTCTTCAGTTGTCTAATTATACAGAAAGGTCAAACAATTCATTTTTAAATATAAATTTTTAGTAACTGAAAATCAATAACTTAAATTTAATTAAAAATATTTCTCAGTACTTTGTATTGCATGATACTATATTTATTATATATCTTTGTAATGTAAAATAACAAACCATACAAGCTATTAATTAAAAAATAATAATCATGAAAACTCAAATTCTCATTGCAGCACTATTCTTCAGCGGACTGATTTCCGCTCAACAGAAGAAAGATAGTTTGAAAGTAAATGCTATTGAGTCAGTCAATATCAAGAAACAGGTTTTCAAAAAACAAGGAGACCGTCTTGTATATGATGTAGCAGCCTCTCCTATTGCCAAAGGCACCAATACTTTTAATCTTTTGAAGCAAACACCTATGATTTCCAGCATTGATGGGAAAACGCTGAAGATTCTTGGAAAGTCTGATGCCGTTATCTACATCAATAACAAAAAAACAAATATGGATTCTGAGGCATTAATTGAAATGCTTAAGTCTACCCCATCGGAAGATATTCAGAAAATTGAAGTAATTACCGTTCCCGGAAGTGAATTTCAGGTGGAATCTAAGGAAGGGGTGATCAATATTGTGATGAAGAGGAGTAAAAACAATGGTTACAATGGAACTTTGAAAATGCAGAATGAGCAAGCTTATTATAATAATCCATCAGCAGGTGCTTCTTTCAATTTCAGACAGGGAAAATGGTCAGGAAATTCAAATTTCAGAATGGGCAGCTGGACTGAAAGACAAAGATATACTCTGTCTAACGGAGATTCCACTTTTAGAAATGAATCTTATGGATCGAATGACGACCCCAATAAAAACTTCGGCGGCGGATTCAATATTGATTATGAGATCAGCAAGAAACAAAGCTTAGGACTGTCTTATAATATGAGATACAACAAAAGTTTCGATTCTGTTCTGGACATGATGAACTGGCAAAATGGGCAATTATCCAACAGAACGATCAATAATGAAGATGCTCAAACCAGAAATCACTCTTTTAATCTGAACTATGAAATAAAAACCGACTCTATAGGAAGTAAACTAACTTCTAATGTTTCTTATCTATGGTTTAACAGAGACAAAATGAGTTTCAATGAGAGCATTCCTTTGGATGTTCAGCCTTCAAGTGAAGCGTATAAAAAGAGATATTCTGCATTACACCAATCGGTACCTCAAATTATCAATAATTATGCAGCTAATATAGATTATCTGAAAAAGACTACTAAAGGAGCAACGTGGCTAATGGGAGTGAGTTATAATTATACCAATACGGATAATGATACCAGACAAGATAAATTAATTGGTGATGAATTTGTAATGGATACGAAACAGACCAATCATTTCATTTATAAGGAAAACATTTTAGGAATTTACCTCAACTATGAAAGAAAGCTAACCGAAAAGTTATCCGGAAAAATTGGAGCCCGCTATGAAATGACCAGAAGTACAGGAGATATTCTTGGAAAAACAGGGTTTGAAAGAAATTATAATAATCTGCTTCCTTATCTGAATTTAAATTATGCTATCAATTCTGACCATAACCTGAGTTATACCTTCTCCAGCAGAGTCAGAAGACCACGATTCTGGGAGCTTAACCCATCAAGAACATATTTCACTCCTACCAATTATACTCAGAATAATCCGTTTGTATTGGCTGCTAAATTCTATAATCAGGAATTGAATTATATGTATAAATGCGTTCTATGCGAATCTTAGTTATACTATGGTAGAGGATGCCTCTGCTTCTGATCTGCTTCCTTTACAAGGGATCTTAACGGCTCCAAAGAGAGATGAAAATGGTAATATCATATATGATAATGAAGGAAAAATGATCATGGAAAAAACTCGATTTCTAAGATATATAAGAACCAATTATGGAAAAAACAGGGAGTTGAGTTTAACTCTTGGAATGAACAAATCCTGGTTTAAAGATATCTGGACAACAAATTATTCTGTAAACCTTGGGTATAATACTTATACTGGAGGTGTATTTCAAGATCCTACTTCTCAATTAGGCCCCTATGAAACAGAAGATCTGGAGCCTTATATCATTGATGTAAAGAACTACAATATGTCTTTAACTCTCAACAATATCGTTCGACTTTCTTCTAAAAAAGACTGGTTCTTAGGTGTTAATTACTTTTTCTCTAGTAAAGTAGCCATGGAAGGAGGTACAATCGGGGTAAGACAAAGCTTTGATATCAGTCTGAAAAAAATAATAGGCGACTGGACTGTGGTTGCGGAAGTGAATGACCTATTCAATCAAAGTTTTTACAGACTTAACAGCGTACAGCCTAATGGAAGTTACAATAATATCACCAACTTCAATTATCCACGATTACTGAATATTGGAGTAACCTACAACTTCGGAAATCAGAAAATAAAAAAAGCAAGGGAAATGAAATCAGCAAATGATGCTGTAAAATCAAGAACCTAATCTATAAAAACTTCTCTCTTTTAACCACTCTTAAAAAAAACAAACATGAAACGTATACTTTTGTCAATAGTAATCATATTCGGAACCTGCGCATTTGCTCAGGAGAAGAAATCTGATTCGACAAAGACTAAAAATATAGAAGGTGTTACCATCACTAAACAGATTTTCAAAAAACAAAGCGATCGTTTGGTGTATGATGTTGCTTCTTCACCTATAGCGAAAGGAAATACAACTTTTGACCTTCTGAAACAAACGCCATTATTGTCTTCAACGGATGACAAAACATTAAAGATTGCAGGAAAAAATAATGTATTAATCTATATTAACGGAAGAAAATCCAATATGGATGCGGAGTCACTGGCTCAGTTCCTGAAAAACACTCCGGCTGAAAACATTCAGAAAATTGAAGTAATTACTGTTCCGGGAAGTGAATATCAGGTAGAATCTTCTGACGGGATCATTAACATCGTTTTGAAGAAAAAAATGAGTGATGGTCTTAACGGGAATATGAGATTCTCTAATACTCAGGGTAAATACAATGCAAGCCAAGCCAGTTTCTCTGCCAATTACAGAAAAGATAAACTGGGAATAAGTGCCAGCCTCAGCGGCGGTGAAAATATTGAAGCTCAAACTTACACCCTGAAAAACAGCAGTGAGGGAGCTTCCAATGAATCAACCGGTAATATTGATGATCCAAACAAAAATATTGGTGGGTATCTGAATATCGATTATCAATTAAATGATAAGAGCAATTTAGCATTATCCTGGAATACATGGGCCAACAAGAGTTATAACTCAACTGTCAACCTCTTCAATACAATTATCAGTACAAATGAACCAAGCTATACATGGTCTAAAAACAAAGAGGATGCAAGAAGTTATAACAACTCACTCAATTTAAATTATGAATTAAAAACCGATTCTTTAGGCAGTAAACTGAATCTAAATGCAGCGTATCTGAACTATAAAAGGTTTCAATATACCAATAATATGACCTACCACTCTAATATCAACAGAGATGTACTAGGGGAAAGCACACAATTGTTGCAGGATCTACCACAGATCATTAACAATTTCTCAGGTATGGCAGATTATATCCAGAAGTTTAAGAATGACCTGACTATTTCTGTAGGTGGAAATTATAATAAAACCAAAACAGATAACGATACTAAAAATGATTCTTATAATTTCGATACAGCAACTCCTGATGCTAAACCTAATCATTTTATTTATGATGAAAATATTTATGGTCTTTACATCACTGCAGAGAAGAAATTTTCAGATAAATTCTCAGGGAAAGTGGGAACAAGATATGAGATTACCAACAGTCTAGGAACATCCGATAACCCATCTTCAGAAGATCTTAGACGAATTGAAAGAAATTATAACAATTTACTTCCTTACTTAAGCCTGAACTATACCATTAATGATAAAAACAACATCTCTTATTCATTTTCAAGCAGAATGAGAAGACCAAGTTTCTGGGAAATAAATCCGGTAAAGAATAAACTGACGGATAATAATTATACTCAAAACAATCCTTTTGTAAAGGCTTCTTCTACTTATAATCAAGAGTTGATGTATATGTATAAGAATTCATACTTTGTAGTTTTAAATCATTCTTATATTAAAGATGCTATCACTCAGGTGCCTTTACAGGGTTACCCTCTACATCCTGACGGAACAGTAGGTGAAAATCTTGCCTTACGATATATAAGAACCAATTTTGGTGATAAACAGGAAATGTCTGCGATGGTAGGAATTCAAAAATCTTTCTTTAAACAGTACTGGACTACCAACTCCAGCATTGGTTTTCAACATAACAGGAACAATGGAAGCCTTGCCGTGGATCCTACCACAGGAGACCGATTCATAGATAAAGATGGTAAAGATTTCGTCTACGTTAATACGACCAATTCTACCAGCATTTTGATCCAAACCAACAATACGATCCGCCTTGATAAAGCAAAAACATGGTTCCTTGGGGTTAATTTCTTCTACATAGACAAGCAGCAGATAGAGCTGGGTATGCTACGAGGCTTATCAAGTTTAGACCTTAGCATCAAGAAAAACTGGAACGACTGGACTTTTGCCTTGAATGTAAATGATGTTCTAAGAACCAATATTGTAGTCATTGATGATTATCAAGCTAACGGAAACTACAATTATATTCATCAGAATCAATACAAAAGAAACTTAACTGTGAGCCTTACTTACAATTTCGGGAATAAAAAACTGAAAAAGATAAGAGATATTGAAGGGGCTTCCGATTCTATCAAGAGTAGAACAAGATAAAACAAACTTTCTTCACATTTAACCAATTATATTTTTTATTCAAACCTGTTGATTCTTCAGCAGGTTTTTTATCTTTAGTTATATGAAAAAAGGTTTCGTATTTAGCATCAGTTTTATCTTTATGCTTCTTTTGACAGCTTGTAAAAAGAACAAGATCAATCTTACCAACAATATCCGCTTTTATAAAGAGGAAAATATTCATTATGGAAGTAGTACGGATCAGGTTCTGGATCTTTATACACCTGATAAAAAGCCTTCGAAGGAAAAAGAGGCCTTTATCATGATTCATGGTGGTGGCTGGCGTGGCGGTGATAAATCCCAACTCACTTTATTCATGTTTTCTATGATGGAGAAATATCCTGATCATATTTTTATTAACATGAATTACAGACTGGCATCTATTACTCAATATGGCATTCCTAATCAGACCAATGATATTAAAGATGCTATTGCGTTTCTGAAAAACAAACTCAACTATAAACCTAGGCTTATTCTTCTGGGAAACAGTGCTGGCAGTCATTTATCTATGCTTTATTCCTATCATTTTGATGCTGATAAAGACGTAAAAGCAGTGATCAATATCGTAGGTCCTGCTGATCTTTCGGATTCCGGATTTAAAAGCTATGAAGAGTATTCTTTTATAGAAAAACATCTGATTGATCCCAAAATATTACCTGCCGGAGCTTCAACCATCACTTTTGCAAGTCCGGTACATTGGATCAACAAAACTTCTCCTCCTACTCTTTCTTACTATGGAAAAACAGACCGTGTTGTCCCCTTAAGCCAAAATAGAGTTCTGGATTCTGCTTTGAATAAAAATAATATCACCCATGAATCTTATGAGTTCAATGGCGGACATCTTGATTGGAATAGACTACCTAATACTACTTTCCTTATTGATAAAATTGAAATATTCCTGAAACAGCTTGATAAAAAACAGCACGCTTTAAATAATTAAAGCGTGCTGTTTTTTATATCTTTATTTACTATTCAGACTTTACGATTTCTGTTCTTTCAGACATTCCATTGGCATTGAATGCTTCAATCTGGAAATAATAAGCGTCCGTTCTGTCAGCTCCTGTAAAGAAATATTCATTCTTTCCATACACCATGATGCTTCCGTATAATTTATCCGGGGATTTCCCCAATAGATTACATAGCCGTCTGCTTCAGGATTTTGCTGCCATTTCATCCAGATACTTCTTCTTTCACCATATTTCTTAGGATCGGCTCTTAATGGGACAAAACTTTCTACTTTCCTGGGTTTTGCTCCTGCTCCTTTTCCAAATACCCTGAAACCACTCAATGCAAATTTTCCTGTTGGCATTTTTAGGTTTTCCATTTTAAGGAATCTTGCCGTTGCAGGTTTCTCAAGTTCAATATAGTCATGAGGAACATCTTTTGTGTTTTTGCTTTTATCCACAATGACGTTCCATCTTTTACCATCATTTGATCCATAAATTTTGTATTGATGCATTTTACCTAATGTTTTTCCCATAAACTCTACGTCCTGGTCGGCATAATTAATCTGAATGGCATTGATGGTGGATACCTCTCCAAGATCGGTCTGAAACCACTCTCCGGAATTTTCGGTTTTAGCACTCCAATAGGTCTTAATATCTTCATCTACGGCAAAATTAGGCTGATAACTTCCCAGAGTAGATGAAACCTGAACAGGTTTATTGTAATTCAGCAGCATCCAACCAGCAAAAAGACCTTTTGAAAAGTCTTTCCCTTGTGCATATTGTGGCAGATAAGTCGGGTAATCTCCATATGCTGTATTGGTATACATGACATCATCTTTATCGAATCCTGCCGGCCATATTCCCAATCTCCTTTCAAAATTATTTTTTGTGGAAATAAAAATAGTGGAAACATGCCACCAATTTTTATAATTATCTTCAAAGGTAGCGCCATGTCCTGCTCCTCTTGCAAACCCTCCCGGTTTATAGGAAAACGGATTGTGTTGTTGGTATTCAAACCCTTCCAAAGGATTTTTGCTTACGTATACACCATCTGAATAGCCACTAAATTCTGTTGCCGGAGCACCATATTGCATATAATATTTTCCATTATGTTTGGTCACCCAAGCTCCTTCCACAAAAGGCTGAAGAAAAACATTATCGTTGTATTCCCCAAACCTTTCCCAACCATGGTCTTCCGGTTTCAATCTAAGGATCGGTTTTACGAAGCCTTCAGACTGAAGGGTTTTCACTTTTACTTCTGTTCCCAACAAAGGCCATTCATTGCTGGAACCCCAGTACAGATACAGTTTATTTTTATCCTCATCATAATGGAATGCGGGATCCCAGGCACCTACTTTTAATGTATCTACTGCAATTTTCCAATCATCTTGGGTAGGATTTGTACTTTTCCAGATGGGGAAATCCTGTTCCCAGGTGGAACCATACACATAGAGTGTATCTTTCATTGCCCATACTGCCGGGGCATTGAGATCATGAATATATTTATTATCTCTGAGAAATTTTCTTTTGACAAACTTCCAGTCCAACATATTATCACTGTACCAATATCCTTCCTGATTTGTAGAAAAAAGGAACAATTTATTTTTAAAATTAACAATTACAGGATCTGCTGTAGCACGATGTTTTCCTTGTTTTGAAAAAACTTCAAAAGGAGTATATCCGTAATCTATATTGATTGGATTGCAAAACGTTTTCTGCTGTCCACCCACAAAAATTCCTAAGAGAATTGCTAAAGATAAAAAGTATTGTCTCATTTTCAGATTTTAAACATTCCAGACAAAGTTAGCTAACTTTTTTCGGTCTTCTCCAGATAAATCCATCCAAAAGATAATGGGTAAGCTGTGGAACTACCAATAAGGGAACTAAAAACTGAAGAAAGTTTTCTGAAACGGATAAATCCAAGGAAAAGTGTTCGTTCCACACAAGCGTTTCCCACAAAAATTCTTCCAATAAAGCTAGTCCTAAAATAATCCCTACAAATAAAAAGATTCCGGAAAATGGCTTAAAAATCTGCATCCAATTCAGCTGGTGATGATCTTTTTGTCTAATCTCACGAATATAGATCAAAGCGATATAAGGGATTCCATGAGAAACAACATTCAGAAAGGTAAAAAGCAGATCATTATTAAAATATACAATTCCAAAATACCAAGAAAGGAAAGTTCCTGTGATCAGTGCTATTTTAGGAATATTGATGGTTTTGGTTTTTATGGCTTCCACTAATGTTTTGATGATCCAAACCGCCACAATCAGAATATATAAAAATGTAATACCTCCTATATAATCCGGTATGTTTTTAAGCCATTCAAATTCATTGTCCACAAACCAGACAAAGGCACGCGGAGTCTGAAACCAATATAACATTGGAAAAACGGTAGCTGAATATATTGCAACCTCATCTATTTTCTTGCTCCAGTTATCAGGTTCAAAGCGGGCATAGATTCTCATGAAGCCGTATTGCTGGCGGATAAAATGGAAAACAGCGATCAATGCCAGTACCGACCAGAAGGCCAAACTTCCAAACTGAAATAAAGCAATTCCTAAACACCAGCTTATGATGGGGATTCCAAAATACAGCAGTTTTCTCTTTTGCACTTCAGCCTTTACAAAATACGTTTTAAACAACGTGGAATACACATGGGCAACATCTACAAAAACAATCAGAAAAAGCCATGTATAAAAGGAATAATGATTCTCTAACCCTTGAATCTGCTTCTGAAAAAGAAAAATAATTAACAATACCAGAAAAGGTGGGGATAAAATAAACCACCAATCTGTTTTTGCATTATGTATCCATGGTTGTTGCATCTGTAGATCGTTATTTGTTTTTTTAATCGAGCAGCCTTGTCAAGGTCATATACCATCATGGGTATTTGAAAGCATTTGTTCTGCGGTTCTTATTCCCTGATAAAAAGCTTCCTCAAAAATAGAAATTCCGGACAAATCGGAATGAGCAAAGAATACTTTTCCATTGATCGATTCTTTTGCTGTTTTTCCATTCTCTCCAAAAATCTGATTGGGAGTAGGCGCAATCATCGCGTGACCAATTTTATGAAACTGCATTTCCTGGATAAAATCCTCAATCATCGGATGGGCTTTCTTCAAATCTTCTAAAACTAAGTTTTTAAGTTCAGCGTCTTTCATGGAATACAGCTTTTGTCTTGCTTTTTTACAATCACCTGTTGAGAAACTTTTATAGTAGGTAATTACTTTCTCACCCATGATTTGATTGATATTTTGATGTTGATCAAATATATATCCTAATCCTGATGATCCATAGATCACATTATCCCAGGCAAGCTCTTCATCTCCCCCAAATTCATTATCCAGGGTAATAGTCGTTAAAAGCCAGGGAACATAATGAAATGATGATGCTCTTTTATTGTTCAAAATTCTTTCATTGACAAATTGTGGTGTTGCAAACAAGACTTTATCCGCAATGATCTTTTTGGTCTTCTTCTGGGTATTATCAAAACTTAAAATCTCTACCTTTTCACCGATCTCAACATCAAAAACTAAATTCTTAGTTAACAATTTTTCTTTTGTATACTCTGAAAGATAATGCGTTAGCTTTGCATTTCCTTCCGGCCATGTGAATACCTGATCTTTATATTTTTTGCTCCAATTATTTTTTCTACCTGCAAAATAATGGATTCCTGCCCATGCAGAAACGTAATCAATTCCTAATCCATAATCGTCCCTGCAAGAATAATCTAGGAGCCAAAGAAGTTCTTCGGATTTGAAGTTCTGTAGTTTTAACCAATCGGCAAAAAGAAGTTTTTCCAGTTTTATCACCTCATCTTCCCTACTGGAATCATGAACAGGAATGGCAAACCAATAGTTACCTTGCATATCTTTCTTTTGACGGAAACCGTCCATCATTTTAAAGAAACGATCAAGTTCTTTTTGCACGTCTTCTGAAATTCCTTTTTGGGGAACAATATCATTCTGCCACGAATTTTTATAAAACAATCTTTCCTGCTGTGGAAAAGTCATCTGATATTCATCCAAAACAGGTTCTCCGTCTTCTTCTATTCCCTGGCAGATACCGCACTCTGTAAGAAATTTTATAATCTCTGTATTTTCTTTATTGGGTAAAGGCAAATAGTGGGCGCCCAACGGGAATTTTGAATATTTATTCTCTCCATTGGATGAATTTCCCCCCAAGTGATCTTCCATTTCCAGCAAAAGATAATCTTCCTCACCATTCTGGCGGAAATACCTACAAGCAGAAAGTCCGGAGATCCCACCACCCACGACCAAAAACTTAGTGTTAATAACTTCTGAAAATTGTGGAAAATCCTTTGCCCATAGTTTATGTCCCAAGACATGGTTGGTTCCTGTTATCTTTAGCAATAGAGATTTCACCTTCTTTCCACAATATTGTAGAAAAGGTAACATCAGACTGCCCAGCAATACTGTTTTCAGGAAATCTTTTCTACTGAACCTTCCCCCACTCTTCATCAAAATAACGGACTAATATCTGGTTATCCAGACGGTTAACTTCTACGTCATTCACTTTCATATCTTTGCTGAAGTAAGATATTTTTGAGAAATCATAATCATAATACTTCAAACCAGAAATTCTTCTGTAAACCTTATTGTTGACAGGCTCAAAGGAAGCCATTGAAAATCCCCATTCTCCAAATGAAGGAACATAGGTATGATATGCAGAAGTAAAAGGAAAAATTTGATTAAGGGTTTTCTCTATACACCAGAAAGATTTCGGAGCAAAATAAGGAGAGGTAGTTTGTACTACGATTTTGGTATCCGGAGTCGTCAATCTCTCAAGCTCTTTATAAAACTGCAAAGAATACAGTTTCCCTAAGCTATAATTGGAGGGATCCGGAAAATCTATAATGATAACATCAAACTTCTTTTTGTTTTCCTTTACCCAGATATAAGCATCCTTGTTGATAACTTCGACCTTTGGATTGGATAAAGAATTTTGATTCAATTTTCGCATGGTTTCATTGGTTTTGAAAAAGTCTGTCATTTCTCCATCTAAATCAACTAGCTGAATCTTCTTCACTTCTTTATACTTTAGTACTTCACGAACTGCAAAGCCATCACCACCACCAAGAATTAGGACATGATCAATATTTTTTGCCATTGACATCGCCGGATGTACCAAGGCTTCATGATAACGGTATTCATCAGTAGAGGAAAACTGAAGGTTATTGTTCAGATACAGCCTGAATTCCCGGTTATTTCTAGTTAAAACAATCCTTTGATAAGGAGAGCTTTTTGTATAAACAACATTTTCACCGTAAAGCTTCTCTTCGGAATAAGACAAGATCTTATCTGAAAAAATAAACAGCCCAACCAGCAAAATAAATGCAGCTATTGATTTTATCTTTAATGAGAAAGGTTTTGATAATTCTTTTTCAAGATAAAAGCATAAAAAGATAGCAATGGAAATATTAATCAATCCAAAGAACAAAGGTGTCTTTACAATGCCCAGCTGCGGAATTAAAACCAAAGGAAAAAGAATAGAAGCCAGTAAAGCCCCGATATAATCAAAGGCAAAAACATTTGAAACTAAATCTTTAAACTGAACTTTATCTTTTAAAATATTCATTAATAGTGGGATTTCCACACCTACCAGACATCCTGTAAAAAATACAAAAAGATATAGGACGCTCTCAAAATGTGCCAGCGTATTAAACAATACAAACAGCACTACGGAACTTATCCCGCCCACAATTCCAACCAGGATTTCTATCTCTACGAATTTATCGATAAGATTTCCCTTAATGAATTTGGCCAGATAGGAGCCTACTCCCATTGAAAATAGGTAAACCCCAATGATAAAGGAAAACTGTTTTACTGAGTCTCCTAAAAGGTAACTCGCCAATGCTCCCGCCACCAGTTCATAAATCAATCCACATGTCGCAATAACAAATACCGAAAACAGTAAAAGCAGCTCAAGAGGAATCCTCTTCTTATCCATGAATTGCTGCACTTATGATCATTGAAATACCGATAATAAAGGCTCCGAAAACAATAGCCAAAGCTATATTCTTATTTTGGGCAATTTCATGCCAAGTTTTTTCGGGTGTTAATTTTTCAATAATAAAATAACACACCAATAAAATAGCAATCCCTAAAAATGAATAAAGAACTGAATTGAATATGGGTAATAGATTAATGTTGTCCATAGTTATATATTTTTTATTTGTGATAATATCTGTAAAATCCTGCTCTGGAATGACTTCTTGTAGTGCCATCACGATAGTTTTCTGTTTTAGCACAGTCACAGAACTGATTCCCCGTAAACGTAAGATAAACAAACCAGCCCAGAAAAAATCCGCCAATGCCAAATAGCAACCAGTTTGTTCTGATATAAGTAATCATTTTTTTCATGGCTTAATCGTTAGAATAAGGTGAATTGGAACTATTGCTCCATTTATTTGTTTCAAAAATACGTCCCATCCAATAGCTTATTCCGGCAAATAGTAATAAGCAGGCTAATACAATCCCAAAATTCCAAAAGGAAACGGGTAACCAGGTTGCTTTAATATTCACTGACGGGTTCTTTTCACTATTTCCCTGTGAATAGCCATACTCCTGCGGCATATTGATAAGTATAGAATCTAATTTTCCTTCATTTTTTATATCGTTCTGAAGACCGGTTCTTACTATGACCTCATTTTTCAGCGTTTCTTTATCTCCATAAGTATTGATCGTTTGATCTTTATCATTTTTCAAAAAGAAACTCCCTACTTCATTTTTAATAATAGAGAAATCTGCTTTTTCCGGTCTGTAGCCAGATTTGAACGGATCTTTAATACCTCCTTCTTTTTCAGCTGAAATCAAAAAATGATAGGTGCCTCCAGGAATACCACACAAGTTGAAATCTTCTGTCTGGCTTCCTTCACTCCAGCTTTCACCTCCTTCAAATCCGGAATATTTCTCAATATCTTTAGAAGCATAAATAACTTCGTTGGTTTTTTCATTCACAAGGCTCAATCCAATATTTGCCCAGGAATTATCTACATCAGAAAATGCGTGTACTTTTAAAGGGGCAGATCCGCCAGAAAGGGTAAAACTTTTACTTACCATTTCTTTATCATTCACATCAGAAAAATTAATGCTTTGTTCAAAAACAGTCTGATTACTTCTTGAAATCACAACATACAATTGCAAGATACATATCAATAGCGCTGCAATAGCCAGGATATTGGTACTTTGTTTTATATTGATCCAAAATGGCTGAACGATACCTGTACCAAATCGATAAGGCATTTGACTGATTCCGAATGCTTTTTTTATAGTATTTCCTGAAATATGATTTCCTTAAAGAATTGCTCGGAATTCCCAGACTCCTCCCGTGAGATCATTTCAGTTCCGTTTACGTATTCTTTATAGGTAGCTAATCCAAATGAAAGATTCTCTTCAAAAAATCCGGTAGCTGCATGAACGGAGCAGGGCGTAGTTTCATACCATCTGTAATTTTTGCCTCCAAATTCAGCATAGTATTGAAAATCTTTAATGTCAAAATCTACCTGGTTGATATTTACCTGATGAAGAAATACCCAGTGCCCGTCACTTTCACTTAGGTACACATTGTTTCCGGCGCGGTCTTTTAAGGAATATTCCCGCCAAAAAGTTTTTTTGCCATACTTTTTAATAACAATATTCATTACCCAGTACTCGGTACCGTAGAGAACTCCCTTATGCCCAACTTCCAAGACAACGTTTTCCACAGGTTTATTAACAACCTTTCTCTGGGTAGCCTTTCCTACGATAATAAGACTTTTACAATGACTACAAATAAATTCTTCAATGGCGAAATCTATGGCCAGTTGATTATTATGAGTCTTACAAATGGGACAAATGTGATCCATTTTCTATCTGTAAATTTTGTGTTTCTGAATGGTTTTAGCTTTAAAATATTGAACAACCTCATCAGCAATCTCTTCTACTTTTGCTGTGTTGTCCTGGGTATAATTACAGAGAAAAACATCAAAAGTAAGTTGCTTAAATTCCGGCCATGTATGAATACAAAGATGCGATTCTTTAAGGCAAACAGCTGATGTAAAACTCTGATTTTCAAAAATGTGATTGGTAATTCCTACAATCTCTACCTCTTTAGTTTTCAGAATGCTTTCTGTAAAAGCAAGAAAACCTTTACTGTCTATTAACAAATCTTCTGACTCTGTTTCCAAAGTCAGAAGAATATGTAAACCTTTATTTGATAATGGGTTCAATTAATTTTTTCGTAAATATATTATTTTTTTGGAAGAAAAACTTCTGCAAGCATACATCTTGCACTTCCGCCTCCGTTTACTTCGATCGTATTTAAATCAGAATAAATAATTTCACAATACTTTCGATAGCTGCTACTTGCTCTGAAGTTAAAGATTGATAAGCTGTCTGGCTCATCACAAGGAACTTTTCACCTTCTTTATTTTGAACCTGAAGCATATTTCCTGCAAATTGCTGCATTTGTTCTTCTGAAATTTCAACGATTTCTTTTCCTGAATTCTTGATGGTTTCAATCACTTTTTGTCTTTCCAGCTCATCATCAATACAATCAAGACAGATGACAACAAACTTATCTGCTACACACATCATTACATTGGTATGATAAATAGGAAGTCTTTCTGTACCTACAGTCTGATAAGAGTGGAAAACAATAGGTGTAAAGTCATATTTTTCACAGAATTCTCTGAATAGATTTTCATCCAATCTCAAAGAAACGGATCCATAAGCAATCTTGTTATCGTGATCAAAGATCATACTTCCTGTTCCTTCCAGAAATGCCCCTGAGTTTCCGGAAATGACCAGTCATCAATTTCAGCCACTTCAAATCCCTGATCCTTGATGCTTTCAATAATATCATCTCTTCTCTCCACTCTTCTGTTGGAAGCGAACATTGGATATAAAACTACTTTTCCATCTTTATGGAAGCTTACCCAATTGTTTGGGAAAATAGAATCCGGGGTATGAGGATCTAGTGTATCTTTTATGGTAATTACATTGATTCCTTTTCCTCTCAGTTTTCCAACGAAGGTATTGAATTCTGCCAAAGCTTTTGACTGAATATCAGAACCTGTTTGTTCTACCTGAAAGTAATTGTTTTTTGCAGTTTCTGCGTTGTAACCGAATGCAATCGGTTCTATCATTAATACGGTATCTGTTGTTTGCATTTTTTTTTGATTAAAAGATTGAAAATTAAAAGATTGAAAGATTAAAACTCTTTCACTTTCAAACACTATAACTCTCCCACTCAACTACTCTCTTACAAGCGGCATTGTAGAACATCTCAATAAACCACCCATTTTAGAGATTTCTCTGTAAGGAATTTCTTCAACGGTCATTCCCCATACATCCCTCAGGTGATTGTTCATTCTGGTAAATGCTTTATCTGAAACTACAATATCCGGGGAAATAGAGAAAATATTCGGGAACATTTCAAACATTTCTTCGTCGTTGATGTGGAAACAGTTTTCTTCTCCGAAAATATCGATGATCAAACGGTAGTCACTTTCGTCTACGAATCCGTTTTTGTAGATGATACATTTATCTTCTCCTACCGGATTGAAAGTACAGTCAAGATGTAAGATCCCTTCAAACGGAACTTTATCATTTTTCTTCAATTCAAGATCAATGATTCTTTTCTTTGGAAAGTATTCTTTTAAAATTTCAATGGCATACTCGTTCGTTCTTGCCGTTTTATAGTTTCTATAGTCTTCGCTGAAGCAGGTTCCGATAAAAATAAAGTCATTCCATACAATGACATCACCTCCTTCAATATGAGCAGTTTCCGGAAGATTAATAATCTTTCTCCAGGCCACTTTTTCAAATACACTTTTGTATGCTTCCTGCTCATCAGCTCTATCAACAATCACATTGGAAATGATCATTTTATCATCAATTACAAATGCTACATCTCTTGAAAAGACCTGATTATAGTCTTGGATAATGCTTGGACGAAGTACTTCAACGTCATATTTTTTCAAAACTGCTTCGAAAGCGTTCATCTCATTGATGATATCCACTTCCTTAGGATAAATGTTGTGTTCGATTGAGTAATATGACTTGGCGTCATAACTTTCCTCTAGTGTGGGAACAGCTCCCAATGAATTAGGCTGGCCTAGAACTACTGACTTCAGCCTTCCCGTTTCGTTTTTAATGTTTAGTCTCATAAAGATTTATGCAATACTACAAATATAAGTAAAGGTCTCTATCTAGAAAATTTTTGGTTTATTTTATGCCTGAAATTTGCCGTCCTTAAGCTCCTTCTTTTAGCGAAATTCTCCTCCTATTCAGCAAACCGTAGTATAAAGCATACAAAAACATCTACAACTTACTATATTTCATCTACATAAGTACGAAAAAAAAGATTTTTTTATAATTTAATATCCTATATTAGTGATATAATTTTCGCGAAATTATAGGTACTAAAACTTAACTATTAACATCAAAAACAAAGTTATGAACAAGAACATTCAAGTGCTGAAAAAAGCACAAAAATTAGGTAGAGATCAACAAAAATCAGTAATTGGAGGAGCAATTGCAGGCAGAAGATGCTGCGAGTGGGATGATGTCACTGGAAAATGTTTCATCTGGACATGTGACAGATGTATGTGCCCATAAAATATCCCAGGCCGTTTCACAGATTGTGAAGCGGCTTTTTATTAATTTGGCACTAATCCTGTTCAACACAAAAGCCTGCTTTCTCATATTTCAGAGCCATGATAGATTTTTTTATTTTTATTTAAAAAAATAGTAAAATTCTACTTATTTCATTACAACTTATTATATTCCAAACATATAATGATATTTTTTTCTTTTTAAAATAAAATAAATTCATATATTAGTGATATAGTTTCCGAGAAATTATATTGTTTACAACTTAACTATTAACATCAAAAAATCAAAATCATGAACAAAGGCAATTCAGTGCTTAAAAACGCTAAAAAATTAGGCAGAGAGGAACAAAAATCAGTAATCGGAGGAGCCGGCCCTACTAAACCAAGATACTGTTGTGAGTGGAATCCCAATGGTAGCTGTAGAATCTGGACATGCGGTAACTGTGTTTGTCCGTAAAAATAATAAACCTGCTTTTTAAGCAGGTTTTCTTTTATCTTGTTCTGTTTTCTTCCTCTGTTCTCTGAGTTTCTTTTGCCTGATATTTTGAGCCACCAAAACTATAGCTCAGTGAAAAATAGAATCGGCTGTTATCCCACCTATGCTTAAAGCGATTGTCCATAATCTGTTTATGCCTGAACTCTAAACTCAGGTCATAAGAATCAAAAATATTATTATACCCAATCTTTGTACTAAGTTTATTATCCAGCCACGATTTTTGAAGAGATAAGTCTACGTTATAACGTGGTTTAATAATATAAAGACTGTTTCCGGTTTTGGATTCATAATTAGCAAACAGATTAATCGTATATCCTTTGGGTAAAGTAAATACCTGATTCACTCTTATCTCATAATTATAAATTTCCAGTGCAAAAACCTGATCAAGGTAAGGTCTGAACTCATAATTATAATATCCTGCAATCTGGCTTGTCATATTCCACCACTTTGTAATTTTCACTGGAAAACTTGTTTCCAAGACTGCAAAATTACGGTACGGAAGGTTGCTTCCCAGATATTCCAATACATTGGTTTTTGGATTATATATTGGATAGCGGGCCATGACATCTTTTTCTTTTCCTATCGTAAAACTTGTGATCCAATTTTTATATCGGTAGGTTGCTTTGATCTGGCTGGTAAAAGAAGGCTGCAAATAAGGGTTTCCTATCGAGTAATTCAAAGGACTGAAGTAATATCGAAATGGATTAAGTTGTGAAAAAACAGGCCTTGTTATTTTTCTGCTATAGGATAGTGAAAGTTCATTAGATTTATTGAATGTATAGTTTGCACTGAAGGATGGTAGCCATTCCAGATAATTTCTTGAAACAATAGAATCTACAGTAACAGCATCAGAAATACTATTTGTATTTTCAAGCCTTAATCCCGCATTGATCTGAAGTTTTCCAAATTTTTGTTTATATGCTAAATACCCTGCAAATATTTTCTCTTTATAGGAAAACAGATTACTTCTATCAGGATCAAATGCAAACTGGTTATTCACAGATAAAGTATCATACCTGATATTGTTGTTGGTATCAGACTGGCTATATTTAAGTCCTGCCTCTACCTCTGCATCCCCTATTTTTTGAGAGGCATCGATCTGCCCCGTATAAATATTTATTTTATTCTCAAGATCAGATCTCCAATAGGACAATACCTCCGAAGAAGCCTTATCTCTGTTAATAAAATCGTCTTTCTGTTTGTTTTTCACAGAGAGATAATTACCTAAAAAATTTATTTTAAATCCTTTACTTTGAAACGAATAATCAGTAGTAATCCCATAATTGTTCTGGAAATAGTACATTAAATTTTCATTTCCGGTATTAAAAACAAGTTGTGTTTCACTTTTATCAGTAGTATATAATGAACCTAAGCGCATCCGGTCAATATCCCTGAAACTGCCTCTGAGGTTCAGTCTTAGCCTATTTTTATCATTCAATCTAAAATCAGCTCCTGCCTGAATGTTGTACACATTTATTTGATCCTCCTGATAGGTTCCGGTTCTCATAACATTGGTATTAGCCAGCCGTTGTAGGGCATTGTATCGATAAAATGAGATTCCATCGTTATATCCTCCCTGCAAACTGTACGCTACTTTTTCTGTGTTATAAGTAAGGTTCAGAGTATTCTCCCGGGAATTGAACTTATATGCATACAGATTCCCGCTATAATTTCCTTTCCAACCAAGATTGGCGTTTTTCTTCAGCTTAATGTCGATAATTCCTTTAAACTCTGCATCATATTTTGAAGATGGATTAGTGTTCACTTCAAGAGATTCTACCATTTCCGGCGATAAAGACCGCAAGTAAGCCTGTAACTCTTGATTACTCATTACAATAGGCTTACCATCAATGAATATGGCTGGGGTTACTCTTCCCCCAATAAAGATTCCGTCTTCCTGATCAACAGTAACTCCCGGTGTTCTTCTCAGTACATCAAGGAGATGAGTTGAAGTTTTAAAATCCTTATTACCGGAAACAGCCATTGTCAAATTTCCGTCATTCAATTTAACGCTTCGTGGGGCAGATTGGATAATAACTTCAGAAATACTTGTTGTTGGAGATTTTTGTTGAGCCAAAGAATCTGATACATTCTGTCTCGTGGCTTCCTGTGCTTTTCCAGAAATTGATAGAAACAGTACTAACAGAAACATCCATAATTTGATCATCATAATTTTTAAATTTTATGAGATCAAAAGTATTCGCTTGTTGTAAAAATCAGGTTTTGGAATTAAAATTCCGCAGTACGAAATTATAAATTGAGACTATGAACCCCAGCCTCAGACGGCGTTTGCGTTTGCTTGTACAAAAGTGGTGTTGTATTCTTTATTTTCTTGAACGTTGAAAAGAAAGTTGATTTTGAGTTGAATCCTACTTCATAACCAATCTCTTCTATTTTTAAATAAGATCCATTTTCTATTTTTCCACAGGCTTCATTGATTCTGTATTCATTGATGTAGGTGGAAAAACTTTTACCCAGGTTATCATTCAACAGCTGGGAAAGCTGATGGGTTGATATATTCATTCTTAAAGCAAGATCACTTAACTTAAGATTCGGATTTTTATAGAGTTCTTCTGTATTCATGAATCTTTCTAATTTGGAAACAAAACTATCTGCCTGCTGCTCTGAAATCTTTTTATTGGAATACTTTCCGTTACTTTCTTTGATTGGAAGTTGATATTTCTTATTGAATAAAATTAAAAAATTGGCATAGAGTACAAATGAAAATACCAGACTCCCTCCAGCGCAATAGATCTGTAACCAACCTGTAGAAATAAGTTGATAAGTCAAAAAGATAATCACATTACTGATCAGAACTGGAAGAACAAATTTGTTAGTCTTTACAATATTCTGCTTAGAAAAAATATAATACTGATAAAGCGTGAGGCCAATACATACTGACCAAACGGCGTATATAAAAGTTCCAAAATAATGATCCCAGGTTATCGGAAATACTAAATATAACAATCCTACAGCACCCAAAAGAAGAGTTAAAAATCCAAAAGTTATTCTGGATGAATTCAGGTCAAATTGCTCCTGATAAAAGGAGGATTTAATGTAATAGTATAAAGCAGGTCCTGCAAAAAACAATGCAGACAACCCCAGGTGTGGAATAATTCTAGGTAATTCAGGATAAAAATACATACAAACCGCTATTCCTACTCTTGTGCTTAACATTAAAAGCAAAAGCCCCAGAAAGAAATCCTGTAAATTTTTCAGCCTTTTAACGAACAACAAATAAATACCAAGCAAAAGCCCATTGAAAGCACCCAATGCACTGAAAAAAAATAATATATGTTGTCCGAAAGTCATGGTTTATTTGTTTTTCTAATATCAATTGTTCTATCAATAGAAACGGACTTTAGTCCGTTTAATCGATAAATATCATTCATTTGGCTTTAGCCGAAACTTATCTTTTTACAAGAGTAAATTTAATAAATTATTGAATTGAATTTCAGACAGATGGTATATTTTTTTAGGTTTTGACTAAAGCTAATGGAATTTTTTTATTTCTAAACGGGCTAAAGCCCGTTTCTATTGAATAATAAGCGTTATGGATAATATTGTGGATAACGTTGTTCAGGTATTTATAATGCCCCATGTCCTTAGCCCCGATAGAAATGGCTACCCCGCAGCAGGAGTTGGAGAGTTAGAGGGCTTGGGCGTTGGAGAGTATAAGCGCGAGGAGTAAAGTGGATAGCGGGAAACAGCTCCTAACCATCAAAAACAAAAAATCCCAAAGCAAGCCTTGGGATTTTGATATGGTATAAGCAAATATTATCTGCTTGCTATATCGATATAGTTTCTTTCCTGAGCACCTTGGTAAACCTGTCTTGGTCTTCCGATTGGGTCTCCTTTCAATCTCATTTCTTTCCATTGAGAGATCCATCCTGGTAGTCTTCCTAATGCAAACATTACAGTAAACATTTCTGTAGGAATTCCTAACGCTCTGTAGATAATTCCTGAATAGAAATCTACGTTTGGATATAATTTTCTTTCGATGAAGTATTCATCTTCAAGTGCTACTCTTTCTAATTGCATTGCAATATCAAGAGCTTTATCCTGAATACCTAGTGCAGTAAGAATATCATCAGCAGCTTTCTTGATGATTTTTGCTCTTGGGTCGAAGTTTTTGTACACTCTGTGTCCGAATCCCATTAGACGGAAGCTATCTCCTTTATCTTTAGCTTTAGCTACATATTTAGATACGTCACCACCGTCTTTCTCGATAAGCTCAAGCATTTCGATTACCGCTTGGTTAGCACCACCGTGAAGTGGTCCCCAAAGTGCAGATACTCCAGCAGAGATAGAAGCAAAAAGACCTGTGTGAGCAGAACCTACCATTCTTACTGTAGAAGTAGAACAGTTTTGTTCGTGGTCAGCGTGAAGGATTAATAATTTATCTAATGCATTTACTACTACCGGATCGATTTCGAAATCAGCGTTTGGTAATCTGAATGCCATTTTGTAGAAGTTTTCTACGTAGCTTAGGTTATTATCACCGTGGTTTAATGGTAAACCTTGAGTTTTTCTATACGTCCAAGCACAAAGGTGAGAGAATTTAGCGATCATTAGCTCAGCAGCGTGATCCATTTCTTCTTTAGAGTTTACGTTAACGGCTTTCGGGTTGAAAGCTGTCAATGCAGATGTCATAGAAGATAAAACTCCCATAGGGTGAGCAGAACGAGGAAAAACATCAATGATCTTTTTCATTTCATCTGCGATGAAGTTATATTTTTTAATGTTGTTGTCGAAAGAAGTAAATTGATCCTGAGTAGGTAATTCTCCATGTAATAAAAGATACATTACTTCTGTGAAGTTAGATTTCTCAGCGATTTGCTCGATTGGATAACCTCTGTAGAATAATTCTCCTTTATCTCCGTCTAAGTAAGTGATGTCGCTAATAGTAGCTCCTGTATTTTTGTAACCTAAATCCAGAGTGATTAAACCTGTCTGGTCTCTTAATTTCGAAATATCAATCCCTCTGTCTCCGATAGTACTATCCACGATTGGATATTCATATGAATTACCGTCGTAATTCAATATTACTTTGTTGTCTGACATTATTTATTTATTTTTTTTAAATATACCACTTTCCATAAAATACGGCAAACAAAAATTATCGCTTGCCGTTATTTATAAATTCAATTATCTTTTTATTTTGAATGCTTCTAAACCTGGGAAAATTGCAGTCTCTCCTAGAGCTTCTTCAATTCTCAATAATTGGTTGTATTTTGCCATTCTGTCTGATCTTGAAGCTGAACCTGTTTTAATTTGACCACAGTTCATTGCTACCGCTAAATCAGCGATGGTAGAATCTTCAGTTTCTCCTGATCTGTGAGACATTACTGAAGTAAATTTGTTGTTCTGAGCCATTTGTACCGCTGCCATTGTTTCAGAAAGAGAACCGATTTGGTTTACTTTTACAAGGATTGAATTGGCAATTCCTTCTTTTACTCCTCTTGATAATCTGTCAACGTTTGTTACAAATAAGTCATCCCCTACTAATTGTACTCTGTCACCGATTTTATCAGTTAACATTTTCCATCCTTCCCAGTCATCTTCCTGCATACCATCTTCAATAGAGATGATTGGATATTTAGCCGCTAATTCAGCAAGGTAAGAAACCTGCTCTTCTCTTGATCTGTGAGCACCTTTGTCTCCTTCGAATTTTCTGTAATCGTAAGTTCCGTCTTTGTAGAATTCTGAAGCAGCACAGTCTAATGCCAGCATAATATCGTCACCTGGCTTATATCCAGCTTTTTCGATAGCCTGAAGCAAAGTATCCAAAGCATCTTCAGTTCCGTTAAATGTAGGAGCAAAACCTCCTTCGTCTCCTACTGCTGTAGAAAGACCTCTTCCTTTAAGGATTGATTTAAGGTTGTGGAAAATTTCAGTTCCTTTTCTCAGTGCGTGAGAGAAAGAATCTGCTTTTACCGGCATGATCATGAATTCCTGAAATGCGATGGGCGCATCAGAGTGAGAACCACCGTTGATTACGTTCATCATTGGAACAGGAAGCGTGTTTGCATTCACCCACCTACATATTTATATAAAGGCATTCCCAGTTCTGCAGCTGCAGCTCTTGCTACCGCCAAAGAAACCCCAAGGATTGCATTAGCTCCCAGGTTTCCTTTATTAGGAGTACCATCAAGCTCAATCATAATCTGATCGATATAGTTTTGTTCAAAAACCGGCTGTCCAACTAAATTCTCTGCAATTACTTCTTTTACATTTTCAACAGCTTTCAAAACTCCCTTTCCTTGGTATTCTGAACCTCCGTCACGTAATTCTACGGCTTCATGCTCTCCTGTAGATGCTCCTGAAGGAACAGCTGCACGACCCATAGCACCGTTTTCTGTAAATACATCCACTTCAATGGTAGGATTACCTCTGGAATCTAAAATTTGTCTTGCTTCTATGTAAGAAATTGCACTCATTTTTTATTTTTTTAGTTTATACAAATTTAATCAAAATTTAACTTTTAGGGGTACTTCATCGAGTTTTTTTGAAATAATTCGCCGTTAAATTTTAGTTAATTTATATTATGATAAACCGAAGAGTTTCTTTCTTCTGGATTGAATATTCATCATAAGAAAAATGATATAAAAAAGCTCCAAGTACTATAAAATACCGGAGCTTATATTTCTCAATTACTTTTTATTTTAATATTGTATTTCGATCTTTCTTCGGGGGTGAGAACCCGCAACGTTTTTGCCATCTCTTCATTGGCTTCACTTTCTGCTGTATTAGCTACTTCCTTCTGTAAATCTGTGATCGATTTCACCACTATTTGGAAACTTTGCCAATACAATTCTCCTTTACACTGTGACTCAAAATTGATACAATGCTCTTCCATTCTATATAAAGCATCTCTGAGCATGTTAACAGACGCTGTTCTTTCGCCAAGTTTAGACAGAGTTTCTGTAATTTTAGTGATTTGTTCTAGAGAAATACTCTGTCCGGATGGCATCTGAGCAGCTAGTTTATTAGTAAGGTCGGTAGTGGTTGCTATGGCTGCATCAGGTTGTACTTCAGATAAAATTTTATTAATTTTTCCTTTTTCGTCAATATTTAAAACAGCTCCTCTTCTCATCGCGTCATATGACATTTGATAATTAGAGTTTGAGGTCTTTAGCTCTTTCACTGTTGCTCGATGCTTGATATTACAAGAAGCAAGCAAACTTAGAATTAGTAGGTAAATAATTGTTTTCATGATGTTCTATAATTAAATACTGAATGGTTGGTTGAATCGAATTTTGAGCTCCCATGAGCCAATACAAGTGCAATCGCTGTAAAAGCGTTAAAACTTAAGTTTTCCAAAACTTCAGCTCCTTCATTTTCAAGTTTTAAAACAATCTTACCTCTTGAGGATGTAGTATTCCAGTCTAAAATGTAATATTCAATAATGGTTTCCATGATAATTATTTTAATGGTTATTTTCTAGGGGAAGGAGACAAAAGGCCGGCTAAAGCCCCAATGGCTCCTGATGAAATGGTAGCAAAGATGGTTACCAACTGACTGTCTGGTTCGCCCTCACTCCAAAAGGAAAGAAGGATGAGCCCTGCAATAATGGCTATAATAGCCAATCCAAGCATAATCACAATAATCCTGTAGATCCAATAATCTGTTTCTTTTGGATTTCTTATTTCCACATTTTTAATGGCCTCTACAGGATTACTCCTAAACTTCTCCTGAAGATCGGCGTTGTTCTTCAAAGCTTCCTGTAAATCTTCAATACTGTCATTAATTAAAGTTTTCATGGCGATCAAGTTTTATCACTCAAAGTTCCCTCTAAAAAACACATCTGTCAATTACACAAAAGGGTAATTATACAAGCAAAACAGCACCATTGCTAATGGTACTGTTTATAAAATCGATGATAATAACTAGAGTATTATTTCAAAAGTTAGGCAAGTTCCTAAGCTTTTAGGTAAGATATTACACACTCCTCCCGCCTCCTTCATCCTTCGTTTCATATTGCGGAGTCCATTTCCTTCTGATTGACTATCAGGAATACCTATTCCGTTATCTTCAATCGTTATTAAGAATTGATGTTTATGCTGAGAAAAAGAAAGTCTTAAAGCAGTTGCCTGGCTGTGCTTATATACATTATTAACAGCCTCTTTCAAACATAAAAAAAGGTTTCGCCTCAGTTCTGTTGAAATGGGAGTATCAGCAATAATATCTTCACATTCTGAATGAAGGGTAATTTTTGTTTTCTTTAAAAAATTTCCGGTATAGAGGATAGTATAATCAACAAAGCTTCCTAGCGTATCATTTCCTGAGTTCAGGCTCCAAAGCATTTCCCGCATTGAGATATTCATTTCCTCGGAGGTTTTCAATAATTCATCAATATCATTTTGGAGCTCTACGTCTTCTACTCTTTGTCTCAGGAATTCTGCCTGAAGTTTCAATGCTGAAATCCCTGCACCGAGATCATCATGCATATCGTGAGAAATACGTTCCCGCTCTTTTTCAATAGACTTTTGTTGTTCGAGCTCTTTTTGGAGAAGCTGGTTTTGGTATTCGGCTTCTTTGAGCTGCTGCTGTTGAATAAAAAAAAGTTGTCGCTTATTATAGAGAACAACAACTGAAACTATGAAAATAACAAAAACCATCATGACAATGGTAATGATAATATAGGTAAGTTTTACTTCATATAATTCACTCATACTTTTTGGAATATTTAATAAGGCTAATAAAAAAGAAGGAATAAAAAAGAATATTGATTACAAGAAAAAAAGATTGTGAAATAATAAGCACTTGCTCATCCATCTTATCAAATAAGTATCTTGGAATAATTCTTAAAAGAAAAAATACACCCCAAAATAATAAGGCACAGGAAACCCAGAACTTCGGATCACTTGTTATACTTTTAGAATCCGGATACTTTATCTTTCCATAAAAATAGAGTAAGCTATATATGATATAAACTAATGCAAATGAAATTCCTATGGCTTGATTAACTTCTTTATAGCTTTTATAAAAGAAAATGATATAAAGAATGAAAAAGGATAAGAAGATTATATTGCTAAATAGAGTAAACTCTCTTTTCTGTTCTCTATTAAAATATTTCAAAAAAAAGAAACTACAAAAAAGAATATAAATATTGTATAAAAAGCCAAAAGTAGAATTATCATTAAAAAATCTTTGTATCAAAAACATCAAACATTCAAGAGAAAAGCTAATACAGAGGTATAGACACAAAAAATCCTGTTGCTTTCCACCTCTCTTCATTAATAAAAGTATTGAGAAAAAAGCAACAAGAAATAATATACTCAAGTATATAAAAGGTAGAGCAAGATACATTATGGATGCATATTTCCTATATTATAGTATGATCTACTGCCATTGGATAGTGTTGAATTTTTACAAAGATTCTTATCTATATCCAAAACAAGATTAAGCCTGTAATTATCTTGATCTTGCTTTGCCCCAACAATTAATCTTGTTCTAGCTTCAAAACCATAAAAGTGTTCTACTATATTTTTCATATGGAATGTAATATATTGAGTAAAAACAAAATTTTGAGGCTTTTGCTCAGCATTAAAATATGCCTCAAATTCATTGATATACTTTTCAGCTAATTTATAATTTGTCAAATTATTTAACTTTGTTCCAATTAATTCATATACTACATCATTTTTATTAAATTTAACAGGAGATACGTTTATTTCATCATTATTAAACCTTATAAGAAGACTTATTACACCATCCTTGATCATGAAATAAATATGAAAGCAAATTGAAAACATATTTCTCTTGAATACCTTTTCAAGGTCGTCAATAAAAAAATCAGGAAGAAGGTTACTAAAGAGACTTCCCCTATTTGTTACTTCCTGTCTCTGCTCGCTCTCTAGTATTTCTCCGTCAAAGGGTGGAGAAAACCATTCTAATGTAATACGTTTATTCTTATTCAATAACTTCTCACAATCAGTGTCATTGCCTTCCAGAATACATTTAATTAAATCGAGTTTAATTTCTGCACAAGTTTTTTTTAAGTTTTCCATGATTTCTTAGTTTTTAAAATGGTTAAATTTATTTATAGCCTCCACTTTATTACTTACGTGAAGTTTTCTATAGATATTTCCGACATGCTTTTTCACAGTATCCATACTGATGCAGCTTTTATCTGCAATTTCTTTGTATAGAAGTCCGAGTGAAAGAAGTTCAAGTATTTCCTTTTCGCGTTCTGTAAGCTCATCCAAGCCTTCAGTTTTGGAAAGTTTTCTTTCAAAATGTTGCAATACTCTTCGGGCAATAGAAAAGCTCATGGGAGCGCCACCATTATAAACATCCCGGATCGAAGACAGTATTTTGTCCATACTTTCTCCTTTCACAAGGTATCCTGTTGCACCGGCTTTTAAAGAATTAAAAATCTTCTCATCATCTTCAAAGCTGGTACACATGATGAACTGTGTTTCGGGCATTTCTTTATTAAGTTTTTCAATGATTTCAATTCCTAGCATATCCTGTAGCTGGATATCCATCATGACAACATTGGGGGAAATATCGGGAAGGTTTTCCAAGGCATCCTTACCATCAAAGAACTGTGCAACGACTTTCATATCCTGTTGATAATTGATCACCTTCTTCAACGCATTGTTGTAGTTCTTTTCGTCTTCTACTATGGCAATGGAAATGCTCATGTCTTTTTTATTTGAAACAAATTTCAACAGAAAACAAATGAGAATCAATTACACATTTGTGTAATCTTAGGAATTGAGTTTAGGGTTATGGTTCGTTTTTAGTCTTATTAAAATTAATTATTTTTTGATTTCAAAGCGACATTTTTTTAATAAATTTTAACAAATCCATTCTGTCATTGTATTAGTAATGATTTTATTACTTGTTAAGTGTCATTTTATTCAAGCGATAAAAGAAAAAATATCAATAGAACTGTAAAAATTCACCATATTGCAAGGCATGATTTTTGTAAAATTAAAGAGTAAAAATCATATTGAATATCAAATAATATAATCATGAAAAAAAGTCTTTTAGCACTTGGTGCTGTACTTACATTAACTGTAGTCAGCTGCAAAAAAAGTGAAAGCGGAAATAAGAGCGTCATTAAAACAGACAGCACAGAAACAGTAGTTACTGATCACAATGGAAAGGTTGATTCAGTAACCCAGAGTTCATCAACAGTTGACGTTAATGGGCAGAAAACTGAAAAAACAGATTTCGTCTATAAGGCAATGGATGGAACATTGGTAAAAGTAGTCTTCAAAAATGATCCGAAAGAAAATACTCTAACCATTACCAGCAATAAAAAAACATTCGTCCTTACTAAGGCAGAGACCAAAGGAGATGAAACGGTTTATAAGAAAGAAGATATGACTGCGAGAGTAAAAGGTGACAGCCTTCACCTGGAACAAGGCAACAATATCATTCCGTTGAAAAGAACTAAGATCTAGAATATAAAAAAACGTCCAAATTATTGGACGTTTTTCATTTAAGAAAGAAGGATTTTGAGTTATTCTCTTCTGTGTTTATTTGAAATAATTACTAGTATCCTTTATAAAGTATCAGATCCATAAAATTATTATTATGTTTTATTTTATCTAGTTCGATCTTTTCTTTAGATCTAAGAATTTCATTTTGATCCATTTCTTTACCCTGCGCATCATACATTTCAAATTTACCCTCTGAACTCAAAATAAGCTGTCGAATTTTTATAATAGGATCTTTCTTATATTCATTCCAAACCTGATTAATTTTTTTTCTTGTTACTGATATCGCTTTTTCGTTAAAATCATTTCTTAACACAAGAGATCTTTTTCTAATACTAATTAATTTCAATTGATGATCTTTTTTAATATCTTCAATTTCCAATATTAAGCCTGGTAGTCCAGAAAATAGATAAGGGCCATCTTGAATAGGAATTTCTGTAGCAAACCAAGCGACCCATATTCTTCCCCCAAAATTAGCTATCGCTTTTTGAGTTTTATAACCAAAAATATTTTTGGTTTCAGATTGAATTTTCCAATCAATATTTCTATTTTCTGTTATGATGTAATAATCGCCATTAATAGAAGTGTATAGATCATTATTTTTAGTAATATAGTCTTTGACGACTACATCCTGAACCTTTGACTTCATACTGATAACAGGAATTTTGGCATCCTTTCTTTTAAACTCTTCGTTATTCACAGAATCATCAGTGTATTTTTGTAAACTAAAATATATAGATTTTGTTTCTGAAATATCTAAAACCATCGTTTCCTGATCTACTATATTTCTGTTTAGTGAATCTATTTTATATTGATAATCGTAAACAAAAATCTTATCCTGAGCGCATAAACTCTTAAAAAGTATAAAGCACAATAAAAAAAGAAATTTCCTCATTATATTTTACATTGATTTTGGCTAATTAAAACCTTCCACGAAATTAAGGCAAATATAAATTCTTTTGTTACCAATGTCATTTAATAATTTCCAATTCAAACAGGAAAAATATATAATATAAAAATAATCCCCGTTCAGAATTCTGAACGGGGATTATTTTATTTTTTAATTACCTTTTCAAAGTATGTTTTATTATTAGTAGTAGTGATTTTCACAAAGTAGTTTCCTTTCGCAAGATCAGAAATATCTACTGAAGTTTCTTTAGGAGATTCTATATTCTTTAGAACTCTTCCTACTATATCAACAACAACAACATTTTTTATTTGTTCTTTACTATCAAAAAATAAAACTGAAGAAGTAGGATTTGGGTAAATCTTCAATTTATTATCGCTTTTAGCTTTTGAATCACTGGTCGTTAATGTACCGTTTTTCAAATCTAACACATAAAATCCAGTAATGGCTGTTCCTATTATATAGTCTTTTGAGAATGCATGTTTAAAAATATTTCCTCCTTCCGCAGAATATAAATTAGAATTCAAAATTCTTTGCCAGGATACTCCATAGTCTGTTGTTTTGAAGACATTACCACTATCTACTCCATAGCCAGTACCATCCGCAAATATATCAAAATCTTTTAATCCTACTGTCTGAGAAGAAAACCAGGTATTCCCTAAATCTGTAGAGCAATATTGCCCAACATATATTCTTGAAGAATTTCCAAAAATAATGTCTCTGGCAAAGTCAAACAATCCAGGAAGGTTAACAATACTCCAGGTTAATCCCCCATCAACTGTTTTCATCATCTTTTCCTGAGTAAGTAAAAAGCCTACATTATTATCTACAAACTTCATTACTCTCACATATCGTCCTACATCAAAAGGAGTTGACCATCCTGTATTTGGATTATAGGTACTTACAAATCCTTTATGGGCTTCAGCATTAGATCCCCGCATTGCTATAGCATAAGTCCCATCTGGTTTCATTGCCGGAGATTCCGTTGCCATAAAAGGAACATTATGATCCGTCCATGTTAGGCCATGATCATTCGTTGTCCAAAATTTATTTGAAGTTTTCCCCAATCCGATTCCTTTTCCGTTAGGAAGTATATTGAGCGTACCTCTGGGTAGGTTATTATCAGCATCTTCCCATGTAACTCCTTTATCCTTGGAAATATAGCCTGCCATTGTTGCCAGATATTTGGTTGCATAAACACTATTATAGGATGTATCTGCATACTTCCAGTTTACACCGGTAGGAGTCCAGTTTACAAGATCTGTACTTTTGAAAATAGAATGATGAAAACTATCCCCTGTTTCATTATCTACCCCAGCAATGAATTTCCCTGAATTTAATGCAAGAGAAGTAAATAGATGATATGAGGAAGGATATATCACCTTTGAATCCCACACTTCTCCTGTGGACGTTCTATGTAATATATTGGGACTTCCAACAGCAACAAACTCATTGTTATAAACTTTGATATCTCTTAACCAGGTAATATTTACATCATTCCATGTATTACCTCCATCAAGAGTATATTTGGTTGTTCCTCCCATAAGGGTTGCAATGCCATTCAATGAGTTTTTAAAAATAACTTTCTCAAATTTATTGGCATTCTCGCTTACCTTCACCCAAGTCTGCCCACCGTCAGTTGATTTAAAAATAAAGCTTTTACCAAGTGTTGCTTCTGTTACACAAAAACCGGTATTGGCATCTGTAAAGAATACATCCGTAACCTTATCTGCATACACTGTAGGTACACTATAGACATTCCATGTTACCCCGCCATCTGTAGATTTCATGATTCTGCTATTACTCGTACTAATGAAAATGGTATTATCATTCAGAACAAATAATGCCTGAGGAAAATACGAGCTTGGTAATGGATAAGAAATACCAGGTGTTGAGAACTTGGGATCTGAAATGACCAAGTCAAATCCTATGACAAGATACCCCTTATTGTTATGAATCTTAAAGTCCCTTACTTTGCCAAAATCATTGATCCTGCGCCAGGTCTTGCCATTGTTCTCAGTGATCATTAAATCATCATCACTTTTTCTTTTTTGTACCAAATAACTTCCATCAGGCAGCATTTCCATTCTCATGACTCTTTCCCTGTGGAAAAAAGGGGTTGTAAGCTGCCAGTTCGCAAGAGCCTGGCTAAAAAATAGAGCGCAGCATAATACTGCGGTTAAAAGTAGAATTTTCTTCATGGTTATAGTTATATTTTTTAAAACAAAAGGAGCTTGTAGTAAACCACAAGCTCCTTTAAGATATTTTAGAAGTATAAACTTATTATTCTTCAGTTTTTTCTTCAGTAGTGTCAGCTTTAGCTTCTTCTACTTTTTCTACTGCAGGTGCATCAGCTACTACAGCTTCAGCTTTTTTAGGTGCAGCAGTTGATCTTCTGCTTCTTCTTGTAGCTTTTTTCTCCTCAGCATTCGGGTTGTAAAGCTCGTTGAAATCTACCAATTCGATAAGAGCCATATCAGCAGCATCACCTGGTCTGAAACCTGTCTTAATGATTCTTGTATAACCACCGTTTCTTTCAGCGATTTTCGGAGCTACAGTTCTGAATAATTCAGCAACCGCAAATTTATTTTGAAGGTAAGAGAATACTACTCTTCTGTTATGTGTAGTATCTTCTTTTGCTTTTGTTAATAGAGGCTCAACATATACTCTTAAAGCTTTAGCTTTAGCTACAGTAGTGTTGATTCTTTTATGCTCAATTAGAGAACAAGCCATATTAGAAAGCATCGCACTTCTGTGAGATGAAGTTCTTCCTAAGTGATTGAATTTTTTACCGTGTCTCATTATTAATTATTTATCAGCGTCTAACTTATATTTTGCAACGTCGAAACCGAAGTTAAGACCTTTTGAATGCACTAATTCTTCTAGTTCTGTCAAAGATTTTTTACCAAAATTTCTGAATTTCATCAAATCAGACTTACTGTAAGAAACCAATTCTCCAAGAGTTTCTACTTCAGCTGCTTTTAGACAGTTAAGGGCTCTTACAGAAAGATCCATATCTGCTAATTTAGACTTAAGAAGTTGTCTTGTGTGAAGTGTTCTTCGTCATATTGGATAGATGCTTTTACAGCTTCAGTTTCAAGCGTGATTCTCTCATCAGAGAATAACATGAAGTGATAAATTAATATCTTAGAAGCTTCTGTTAAAGCATTCTGAGGGCTGATAGACCCATCAGTTTCTATATCTAATACTAGTTTTTCGTAGTCTGTTTTTTGCTCTACACGATAATTTTCAATGCTGTATTGTACTTTCTTGATCGGCGTGAAAATAGAGTCAATAGCAATAGTACCTACAGGTGCATTATTTGACTTATTTTGTTCTGAAGGAACATATCCTCTACCTTTTTCAATATTGAAAGTAATTTCGAAAGTTACATCAGTATTTAGGTTACAAATCATTAAATCCGGGTTTAATACCTCGAATCCGTTGATCGATTTTCCTAAATCACCAGCAGTAATAATCGTTTGACCTGAAACTTTAGCAACAACCTGCTCGTTAGCCTGGCCTTCTGCTGAAGCTTTTAATCTTACCTGCTTTAGGTTAAGAATAATTTCGGTAACGTCTTCGATTACTCCTGGAATAGTTGAAAATTCGTGCTCTACACCTTCTATTTTGATAGATGAAATAGCGTATCCTTCCAGAGAAGAAAGCAACACTCTTCTCAAAGCATTACCGATTGTAAGCCCGAAACCTGGTTCTAAAGGTCTGAATTCAAATTGACCTTTAAATTCATCAGAGTTAAGTAAAATTACTTTATCGGGTTTTATGAATTGTAAAATTGCCATATTATTGGGTTGAGCAAAAATTTGATTAAAAAATTATTTAGAGTAAAGTTCGACGATAAGGTTCTCCTTGATGTCTTCCGGAATTTGGATTCTTTCAGGAGCAGAAATGAAGGTACCTTCTTTCTTCTCATCGTTGAATTGTAACCACTCATAGTTTGACTTAGAAGCCAATGCATTGGTAACAACTTCAAGAGACTTAGACTTTTCTCTTACAGCGATTACATCACCAGCTTTTACCAAGTAAGAAGGGATATTAAGAATCTCTCCGTTTACAGTAATGTGTCTGTGAGAAACTAATTGTCTTGCACCAGATCTAGTTTTAGCAAAACCTAATCTGTATACAACGTTATCCAATCTTGATTCACAAAGTTGTAATAGAACTTCCCCTGTTACCCCTTTGCTTCTGTGTGCTTTTTCAAATAAGTTAGCAAACTGTCTTTCTAAGATACCGTAAGTATATTTAGCTTTTTGTTTTTCAGCTAACTGAACTGCGTATTCTGATTTTTTAGCACCTCTTCTTTTGTTAGGACCGTGTTGTCCTGGCGGTTGGTTTTTTCTTTTTTCGAAGTTCTTATCATCTCCGTAGATTGCAGCACCAAACTTTCTAGCAATCTTAGTTTTAGGTCCAATATATCTTGCCATAATGGGTAAATTCTAAAAATTAAACTCTTCTTCTTTTTGGTGGTCTACATCCGTTGTGTGGCATAGGAGTCACGTCAACGATTTCTGAAACTTCAATTCCTGAATTGTGAATAGATCTGATCGCAGATTCTCTACCTGCACCTGGACCTTTCACAAACACCTTTACTCTTCTTAAACCAGCTTCGTGAGCTACAGCAGAGCAATTTTCAGCTGCCATCTGAGCAGCAAATGGAGTATTCTTTTTAGAACCTCTGAAACCCATTTTACCGGCAGAAGCCCAAGAGATAACCTCTCCGTTTTTATTTGTTAAAGAAATGATGATGTTATTGAAAGAAGCTTGAATATGCGCTTCACCAATAGCTTCAACTTTTACTTTTCTTTTCTTAACTACTTTAGTTTGTTTTGCCATAATTCCTAACGATTATTTACTAGCTTTTTTCTTGTTAGCAACAGTTTTTCTCTTTCCTTTTCGGGTTCTAGAGTTGTTTTTCGTTCTCTGGCCTCTTAAAGGTAATCCAAGTCTGTGACGTATTCCTCGTTGGCATCCTATGTCCATCAATCTCTTGATGTTCAATTGCACTTCAGATCTTAATTCTCCTTCAACTTTACGTTTTCTAGGATATAAGTTCTGATTGCAGCCAATTCATCGTCATTCCATTCGTTGACTTTTTTGTCTTCGCTGATACCGGCAGCTTTAAGGATTTCAGAAGAAGTACTTCTTCCAACACCATAAATGTAAGTTAAACCGATAACTCCTCTTTTGTTTTTTGGTAAATCAATACCTGCAATTCTCGCCATAATTTAATTAACCTTGTCTTTGTTTAAATTTTGGGTTCTTCTTGTTGATTACGAACAGTACACCTTTTCTGCGTACGATTTTGCAATCAGCGCTTCTTTTTTTAATTGATGCTCTTACTTTCATTTTGATAGTATTTATTTTTTACAAATGCCAAATGGAATTCACATTCCATTTGGCTAATTGTTTTAATATCTAAATGTGATCCTCCCTTTTGTTAAATCATAGGGAGACATTTCTAGTTTTACCTTATCACCAGGTAAAAGTTTAATATAGTGCATTCGCATTTTACCAGAAATATGAGCAATAAGAATATGCCCATTTTCAAGTTCTACACGGAACTGAGCGTTCGAAAGTGCTTCCGTTATAACGCCGTCTTGTTCAATATGTTTTTGTTTTGCCATAAATTAATATCCAGTCGTTCTAGACAGTTTAGACTGCATTAAGCCATCATAATGATGGTTCAGCAGATAAGTATTAATCTGTTGAACTGTATCTAAAATTACACCCACCATAATTAATAGTGACGTTCCCCCGAAAAATAGGGCGAACGCATCTGTCTGAACAAAGCTTCCATGCACAATTGCTGGAAGGACTGCAAAGATAGATAAAAAAATTGCACCTGGCAAGGTAATTTTTGATAAAATATCATCTAAGTAATCTGCTGTCTCTTTTCCGGGTCTTACTTTCGGTACTAAACCTCCATTTCTCTTCAAATCATCAGCCATTTGGTTCACCGGAATTGTAATTGCAGTATAGAAAAACGAGAAGATAATAATTAATAGCGCAAACAATACGTTGTATTGCCAGCTAAAAACATTCTTGAAACCTGCAAGAAAAGTGTTGGACTCGTCGAATTTTGTTAATAATCCTGGTACGAACATCAATGCCTGAGCAAAGATAATCGGCATTACACCAGCAGCATTTACTTTCAATGGAATCCATTGTCTTGCGCCCTGCATAAGATTCTTGTTTACACCTCCTCTTGCTTGAGCTCTGCTTACATACTGAATAGGAATTTTTCTAACAGCAACTGATAAAATCACTGCTAAAAGAACTACCAACATCCAGAATAATACTTCGATAAGGATCATGATAGATCCCATTCCTCCTTTTCCGTTCTGCACGGCCATCTCCTGTACGAATGCCTCAGGTAATCTTGAAAGAATCCCCACCATAATCAGGATAGAGATACCATTTCCGATTCCCTTATCGGTAATCTTTTCACCTAACCACATTGCGAATACTGAACCACCTACCAAGATTACAATACTTGGCAACCAGAACATAATCGAATTTGGTTCTACAAAATATGCAGATTGGAACTGAGCATACGGTAAGAATAATTGAGTAATAGAAGTTAAGTAAGAAGGTGCCTGTACCAGACAAACTCCAATCGTTAACCATCTTGTAATTTGGTTCAATGTATTTCTACCTGACTCTCCATCTTTCTGAAGCTTCTGAAGATAAGGAATAGCCATCCCCATCAACTGAACAATAATAGAAGCAGAAATATAAGGCATGATTCCCAACGCCATTACGGAAGCGTGGCTGAAAGCTCCCCCCGTAAACGACGAAAGCAAGCCAAGGAGACCTGCTCCTTGCTTGTTACCGCCTTGATTTTTATAATGCTCTAAGAGATCTCCCACTTCTGCAAGGTTAATTGCTGGAAGTGAAATATAAGATGCGAATCTATACACAAGGATTATACCTAAAGTGAAGAGAATTTTATCTCTAAGCTCTTTAAGACTCCAAATATTTTTAAGTGTTTGTATAAATTCTTTCATTAGTAAGTATTATAAGGTAATTGCTTTTCCACCTGCCTTAGCAATAAGCTCTTCAGCAGATTTCGTGAATTTATCAGCAGAGATTGAAACCGCAGATTTCAATTCTCCTCTACCCATAATTTTCACTAATTCGTTTTTAGAAACGATACCGTTTGCTACTAAAACTTCTTTCGTGATATCTCCAGTGATGGATTTGTTCTCGATTAAAGTCTGGATAGTATCAAGGTTCACCCCTCTAAACTCTTTTCTGTTTACGTTTTTGAATCCGAATTTAGGTAATCTTCTTTGTAAAGGCATCTGTCCACCTTCGAAACCGATCTTCTGAGAATAACCAGCTCTAGCTTTCTGACCTTTGTGTCCTTTTGTTGAAGTACCTCCTTTTCCAGTACCTTGTCCTCTACCAATTCTTTTTGAATTGAAAGTAGAACCTGCTGCTGGTTGTATATTGTTTAAATTCATTTTAATTTCTCTTTTATAAAATTATTTTTGAACTTCTAGTAAGTGACCTACAGCAGCTATCATTCCTAAGATGGAAGGAGTAGCTTCGTGCTCTACAACTTGGTGAAGTTTTTTTAATCCTAATGCTTCAAGCGTTCTCTTTTGGGTTTTTGTTCTACCAATAGCGCTTCTTACTTGCTTTACTTTAATTGTTGCCATTGTTTTATTATTAACCGTTAAACACTTTACTTAGAGAAACTCCTCTCATTCTAGCGATCTCTTCAGGTCTTCTGATGTCTAATAACGCTTTGAAAGTAGCTTTCACTACGTTGTGAGGGTTAGAAGATCCTTTAGATTTTGAAAGGATATCGTGAATACCAGCTGATTCCAATACTGCTCTTACCGCACCACCGGCGATAAGTCCTGTACCGTGAGAAGCAGGTCTTAAGAAGATATCTGCACCACCGTATCTAGCAGTAGTTTGGTGAGGAATAGTGTGGTTCATTACAGGAACTTTAACAAGGTTTTTCTTAGCGTCTTCAACTGCTTTAGCAATTGCAGAAGCAACCTCTTTAGATTTTCCTAAACCGAAACCGATAATACCTTCTTCATTTCCTACTACAACAATAGCAGAAAATCCGAAAGCTCTACCCCCTTTTGTTACTTTTGTTACTCTGTTAACAGCTACGAGACGATCTTTTAATTCTAATCCTCCCGGTTTTACTCTTTCTATATTATCTAGTCCTAACATATTTTCCGAAATTTAATGATTAGAATTTAAGTCCACCTTCTCTCGCACCATCAGCTAGAGCTTTTACTCTACCGTGGTAAACGAAACCGTTTCTGTCAAATACAATACTTTCGATTCCTGCAGCGATAGCTTTAGCAGCGATAGCTTTACCAACAGCAGCAGAAATTTCAGTTTTAGTACCTTTAGCGTCTACACCTTTCTCTCTAGAAGAAGCTGATGCTAAAGTTTTACCATTTTTATCGTCGATTAACTGAGCGTAAATTTCCTTATTACTTTTGTATACAGATAATCTTGGCAATTCAGAAGATCCAGAGATTTTCCCTCTTACTCTTCTTTTGATTCTTATTCTTTTTTCTAATTTACTTAATGCCATAATACTTATAATTTATTAAGCAGATTTACCAGCTTTACGTCTAACAATTTCTCCTACGAATCTTACACCTTTTCCTTTGTATGGCTCAGGCTTTCTGAAAGAACGGATCTTTGCAGTCACCATTCCTAGAAGTTGCTTGTCGTGAGACGCTAAAGTAATAATTGGGTTTTTACCTTTTTCAGTCAATGTATCAACTTTTACTTCACTTGGAAGTTCTAATACGATACCGTGAGAGAATCCTAAAGCTAACTCAAGTTTTTGACCTGTGTGAGAAGCTCTGTATCCTACCCCTACTAGTTCCAGTTTCTTTTCGAAACCTTCAGTTACACCAACGATCATGTTGGCGATTAACGCTCTGTATAAACCGTGAAGCGCTTTGTGTTGTTTAGAATCAGATGGTCTGTTTACGTTAAGTTCACCCTCTTTCTGTTCTAAAGTAATTCCTGCTGTAAGCTCTTGAGAAAGTTCTCCTTTCGCTCCTTTTACAGTTACTACACCATTGTTTTCAGTGATTGTAACTCCAGCTGGAATTGTTATAATTGCTTTACCAATTCTTGACATTTTCCTCTGATTAAAAATTAATAAACATAGCAGATTACTTCACCGCCTACTTTCTCTTCTCTAGCTTTCTTGTCAGTCATTACTCCTTTAGAAGTAGAGATGATAGAAATACCCAAACCGTTTAGTACTCTTGGAAGTTCAGTAGAACCTTTGTACTGTCTCAAACCTGGTCTTGAAGCTCTTTGAATAGACTTAATAGCAGGTTTGTTAGTTTGCTTATCGTACTTTAAAGCGATTTTGATCACTCCTTGAACAGCGTTATCTTCAAACTTGTAGTTTAAGATATACCCTTGATCAAATAGGATCTTAGTAATCTCCTTTTTGATTTTCGATGCAGGAATTTCCACCACTTTGTGGCCTGCGCTTTGTGCGTTCCTTACTCTTGTTAGGAAATCTGAAATTGGATCTGTTACCATTTTTCTTTTATAAATTATTGGTTAAAGAACAATCAGTTTTGAAAAGACTTGAAGAGAAAAATATCAGACGTCAGAAATCTTCGGTCTGATATTTTAATTCTTTAGTATCTTGACAACTTAATTGTCCCGATTTTTAATTAGTAATTATTACCAACTAGCTTTTCTTACACCTGGGATAAGACCGCTGTTAGCCATTTCTCTGAAAGTTACTCTGGAAATACCAAACGTTCTCATGTATCCTCTTGGTCTCCCTGTTAGTTTACATCTGTTGTGTAATCTTACAGGAGAAGCATTTTTAGGCAATTTTTGAAGTCCTTCGTAATCACCAGCTTCTTTAAGAGCTTGTCTTTTAGCAGCGTATTTAGCAACTAGTGCTTCTCTTTTGCGCTCACGCGCTTTCATTGATTCTTTAGCCATTTCTTAGTTCTTTTTAAATGGTAAACCGAAGTGAGTTAATAATGCTTTAGCTTCTTTATCTGTTTTCGCAGTTGTTACGAAAGTGATGTCCATCCCTTGGATTTTTTTCACTTTGTCAATTACGATTTCAGGGAAGATAATTTGCTCAGTAATACCTAAGTTGTAGTTACCTCTACCATCGAAACCATCTGCTTTGATACCAGAGAAATCTCTGATACGTGGTAAAGCAGAAGAAGTAAGTCTGTCTAAGAACTCATACATTCTCTGAGCTCTCAAAGTTACTTTTGCACCTACAGGCATTCCTTTTCTCAATTTGAATGCAGCTTCGTCTTTCTTAGAGATTGTACCTACTGCTTTCTGACCTGTGATGTTTGTTAATTCTTCTACTGCATAATCGATAATTTTCTTATCTGCAGTAGCGTCACCTAAACCTTGTGATACAACGATTTTCTCTAATCTAGGTACTTGCATGATTGACTTATACCCGAATTCTTCCATCATTGCAGGAACAATTGTCTCTTTGTATATTTTTTTGGGTCTTGCTATAAATTCCATGTTAATTCAAATTATAAAGTTTCACCCGTTTTTTTGTTGATTCTTACTTTCGTATCTCCTTCGATTTTGAACCGATTTTGATAGCTTTTCCGTCTTTACCAACTAAAGCTACGTTTGAGATATGAATAGAAGCTTCTTTTTCAGTAATTCCTCCTTGAGGATTTGCAGCTGAAGGCTTAACGTGTTTTTTAACGATGTTAAGTCCTGCTACGATTACTCTAGGGTCTCTCCCTTCTTTCTTTATCACTTCAATAACTTCACCAGTCTTACCTTTGATATCTTTCTTACCAGTAGTAATGATTACGTTATCTCCTCTTTTTATTTTTAACTTTGACATTTCTTTTAAAAATTTTAAAAATTAAAGTACTTCAGGAGCTAATGAAATGATTTTCATATATTCTTTGTCTCTCAACTCACGAGCAACTGGTCCGAAAACACGCGTTCCTCTCATTTCTCCTGCTGCGTTTAGTAATACACAAGCATTGTCGTCGAATTTGATGTATGAACCATCTTTTCTTCTTACTGCTTTTTTAGTTCTTACTACTACAGCTTTAGATACCTGACCTTTTTTTGCGTTTCCTGATGGTGTAGAATCTTTGATCGTAACAACGATTTTATCACCAACTGAAGCATATCTTCTTCTGGTTCCTCCCAGAACTCTGATCACTAGTACTTCTTTAGCACCTGTGTTATCAGCAACTTTTAATCTTGATTCTGTTTGTAACATTATTACTTAGCTTTTTCAATGATTCTTACTAATCTCCATCTCTTGCTCTTGCTCATAGGTCTAGTTTCTTGGATCAAAACTGTATCACCTTCTGTGCATTCGTTGTTCTCGTCGTGTGCAGTATATTTTTTCGTTTTCAAAACGAATTTACCGTACATCGGGTGCTTTACTCTTGTAGTTTCACTAACAACAATAGTTTTTTCCATTTTATTGCTGGAAACCACTCCGATTCTTTCTTTTCTTAAATTTCTATCCATTGTAAAATGAAATTATTGTTTGTTAGTTAACTCAGTATTTAGTCTAGCGATTGTTTTTCTCAAATCTTTGATTTGAATCGGGTTTTCAATTGGGCTGATTGCATGAGCCAATTTCAATTTAGAATATTGAGCTTTTGCTTCAGTTAATTGATTTTGAATATCACCCGCGCTTAAATTTTTAATATCAGCATTTTTCATTGTACTCAAAGATTATAAAGGTTTAACAAAATCGTTAGCAACGATGAATTTAGTAACTACTGGTAATTTCTGTGCAGCAAGTCTTAAAGCTTCCTTAGCGATATCGTAAGGTACTCCTCCGATTTCAAACATAATTTTACCTGGTTTTACTACAGCTACCCAGTATTCAACAGCACCTTTACCTTTACCCATACGTACTTCCGCTGGTTTTTTAGTAATTGGCTTATCTGGGAAGATTTTGATCCATAGTTGACCTTCTCTCTTCATGTATCTTGTCGCAGCAATACGAGCCGCTTCAATTTGTCTTGCTGTAATCCAAGCTCCTTCCGTCGCTTTGATCCCAAAAGTTCCGTATGCAAGTTGACTACCTCTTTGGGCATTCCCCTTCATCTTCATCTTGTGAACTCTACGGAATTTGGTTCTTTTTGGTTGTAACATAATTTCTAAATTTTAGATTTTAGATTTTAGATTTTAGATTTTTTTTATTTTAAAAAAGTAACGGTAATTTAAAATTCAAAATTTCTAATCTAAAATTTTAATTATTATTGTTATTGTTGTTGTTTTTTCTAGGTCTTCTGTTGTCTCTGTCTCCACCTCTGTTTCCTCTGTCTGACTGACCTCCTTTTTTCTGTTGTCCCACTAGTGGAGAAAGTTCTCTTTTACCGTAAACTTCACCTTTCATGATCCAAACTTTCACTCCTAATCTACCGTAAGTAGTGTGAGCTTCTGCCCAGTGGTAATCAATATCAGCTCTGAAAGTAGACAATGGAATTCTTCCTTCTTTGAAAGATTCTGATCTTGCCATTTCAGCTCCGTTCAATCTACCAGAGATTTGAACTTTGATACCTTCAGCACCCATTCTCATAGTACTTGCCATTGCCATTTTAACAGCTCTTCTGTAAGAAATTCTGTTTTCAATTTGCTTAGAAATACTATCAGCAACTAGTACAGCATCTAATTCAGGTCTTTTGATTTCGAAGATGTTGATTTGAATATCCTTACCTGTAAGTTTCTTCAATTCTTCTTTCAATTTATCAACTTCCTGACCTCCTTTACCGATGATAAGTCCCGGTCTAGCAGTAGTGATTGTAACTGTTACTAATTTAAGTGTTCTTTCAATATAGATTTTTGAAATACCACCTTTAGATAATCTAGCCTCAAGGTATCTTCTGATTTTGTAGTCTTCAGCGATTCTGTCTCCATAATCGTTTCCACCAAACCAGTTAGAATCCCATCCTCTGATGATACCTAATCTATTACCAATTGGATTTGTCTTCTGTCCCATACCTTGATTAATTTTCTTTATTACCTAAGATTAATGTAACGTGGTTAGATCTTTTTCTGATTCTATACCCTCTACCTTGTGGAGCTGGTCTTAGTCTCTTCAATTGTCTTGCACTATCCACGAAGATTTCTTTAACGATAAGGTTTGCTTCTTCAATATCAGCACCTTCGTTTTTGCCTGCCAGTTTGCCATAGCAGAAAGAAGTAATTTCTCTAACTTGTTAGATGCATCCTTCTTTGAATATTTTAGGATATAAAGAGCTTTATCTACCTGTTCTCCTCTAATGATATCAACTACTAATCTCATTTTTCTTGGAGAAGATGGGCAATTATTTAATGAAGCTTTTACAACGTCTTTGTTAGCTTCTTTTCTTGCGATTGAACTATCTTGTTTTCTTGATCCCATGATTATCTGCTTCCTTTGTTTTTGTTACCACCATGACCTCTGAAAGATCTTGTTGGAGAAAATTCGCCTAACTTGTGACCAACCATGTTTTCTGTAACATATACAGGGATAAAAGATTTCCCGTTGTGTACTGCAATAGTTTGTCCTACGAAGTCCGGAGAGATCATCGATGCTCTAGACCAAGTTTTGATAACTGTCTTCTTACCAGACTCTATATTTGCCTGAACCTTCTTATCTAAAGTATGATGAATGAACGGTCCTTTCTTAAGTGATCTTGCCATAATTATTTTCTTTTAGATACGATGTAACGGTTAGACACTTTGTTTTTCTTTCTAGTTTTGTAACCTTTAGACGGCATACCGTTTCTAGATCTTGGGTGACCTCCTGAAGAACGTCCTTCACCACCTCCCATTGGGTGATCTACTGGGTTCATTACAACCGCTCTTGTTCTTGGTCTTCTACCTAACCATCTGCTTCTACCAGCCTTACCTGATACAGTTAACTGGTGGTCAGAGTTAGAAACTGATCCAATCATTGCATAACATTCAGTAAGGATCATTCTTGATTCTCCTGAAGGCAATTTGATGATTGCATATTTTCCATCTCTAGAAGTTAATTGAGCTGAAGAACCAGCACTTCTTGCTAAAATTGCACCTTGACCAGGTTTCATTTCAACACAAGAAATAACAGTACCTAAAGGAATGTTTTTCAACTTCATTGCGTTCCCTACATTTGGTTCTACGCTTTCACCAGAAATTACTTTCTGATCAACTTTGATACCGTTTGGAGCGATGATATATCTCTTCTCTCCGTCAGCATACTCTAATAAAGCGATAAATGCAGTTCTGTTTGGATCGTATTCTACAGATTTTACAGTGGCTTCAACGTTTGCTTTGTTTCTTTTGAAGTCAATAATTCTGTATTTCTTTTTGTGTCCACCTCCGGTGTAACGCATGGTCATTTTACCTGTTTGGTTACGTCCACCTGACTTTTTAATACCAACTGTTAGAGATTTCTCTGGTTTGTTGGTAGTAATTTCCTCAAAATTGTTTACAATTCTGAATCTCTGTCCCGGGGTGATAGGTTTTAATTTTCTAACAGACATTACTATTATTTATAATTAATAATTAATTTACAGCAAAAATATCGATAACCTCACCTTCAACAAGTTTAATTACCGCTTTTTTCAATTTGTTTGTCTTTCCTACTTGAAGACCTTTTTTAGTGTATTTTGAAGAAACCTTCGGAGCATAAATCATTGTGTTAACGTCTGCTACTTTTACACCATAAGCTGCTTCTACAGCTTTTTTAATCTGGATTTTATTCGACTTAGGGTTAACTAAGAAAGAATAAGTACCTCTTAAATCTGTAAGGTAGTTAGCCTTTTCTGAAATAACTGGTTTAATAATAACTGACATGACTTATTTCTTTAAATTTTCCTGGAATTTTTCAACTGCACCTTCGAAGAAAATGATCTCACCAGCATTTACTAAATCATAAGAACTAATTTCGTTGAAGTTCATTACTTTAGTTTTAGGTAAGTTTCTTGAAGATAAATACACATTCTTGTTAGCTTCAGGAAGAACGAATAAAGATTTTTTACCGTTAAGTTCCAATGCACTTAATACATTGATGAAATCTTTAGTCTTAGGAGCATCAAAGCTCACATCTTCTAAAACTTTAATGCTGTTGTCTCTCATTTTTTGAGATAAAACAGATTTCTTAGCTAATCTCTTAAGAGCTTTGTTCAATTTGAATCTGTAGTCTCTTGGTTTTGGTCCGAATACTCTACCTCCACCTCTGAAAGTTGGAGATTTGATATCACCATATCTAGCAGATCCTGATCCTTTTTGCTTCTTAAGCTTTTTAGTAGAAGCAGTAATTTCGCTTCTTTCTTTTGCTTTATGAGTACCCTGTCTTTGTGCAGCAAGATACTGTTTAACTTCTAAGTAAACCGCGTGCTGATTTGGCTCAATTCCGAATACTGTTTCGTCTAGAGTTACTTTTCTTCCGGTCTCTTTTCCTGATGTATTTAATACTACTAGTTCCATTTTCTGATAATTACATAAGAATTTTTAGCTCCCGGAACAGCACCTTTTACTACTAAAAGATTTTGTTCTTGATCAACTTTTAACACTTGAAGGTTTTGAACAGTTACCTGCTCACCTCCCATTCTTCCAGCCATTCTCATCCCTTTGAATACTCTTGAAGGGTCAGATCCAGCACCGATAGAACCTGGAGCTCTAAGTCTGTTGTGCTGACCATGAGTTGCCTGCATTACACCTCCAAATCCGTGTCTTTTAACAACACCCTGGAAGCCTTTACCTTTTGAAGTTCCTGTTACGTCAACATATTCACCTTCAGTGAATAGATCAACTTTTACTTCTTCTCCTACTTTTACTTCATCAACGAATTCTCTATAGAATTCAACTAATTTAGCTTTAGGAGCAGAACCAGCCTTTTTAAAATGGCCAGCTAACGCTTTACCAACGTTCTTCTCACTCTTGTCATCGAAACCTAACTGAACAGCTTTATAACCGTCTTTTTCTAAGGTTCTGACCTGTAAAACCGAGCATGGACCAGCCTGAATAACTGTACAAGGAATGTTTTTCCCTTCTTCGTTAAACAAAGACGTCATACCGATTTTTTTACCAATAATACCTGACATTGTTTATATTATAATAAAATTTATCCTTTATTTTTTTCCATTTTTCGGAAGTCTGAAGTGATTTCTACTTTTGATATAGGCACACTACGCTCCTAAAATGAGTGTGCAAATTTATGAATAATTTTGTAACCGACAAATATTTTAAGTAAAATATTTTGATTTTTAATCATTTAGATCATTTTTAGAAAAAAGAATGGGTTTACAAAAATGAATCCAACATAAAAAATACACATTTCCTTCTCATTGCTTATTCTAACAATTCAAGGCCAGCAGCTAGAAACAAAAAAAATGCCATAACTATAGGATAATGAAACATTTCACAATTTTCTGTATAAAAAAACAAACCCTACATTTTAAATAAAATAAGAAACCCTCTATCTCACTTCTCAGAAAAATCTAATTACACCATTCCCATCATTCATAAAAAAAAATAAAAGCCTTATGATGACTCACAGGCTTTGTATTTTGATTGATTATCTATAGATTTATGAATTTACATGGAATTATTTAAGCACATTAACTCCAATTTCCTCTAGTCTTGCCTGATCTTCGGCAGCAATTCCGTCATCCGTAATCAAATAATCCACCTGATCCAGTGCCGCAATTTTACCAAAACCCTTCTTATTTAATTTTGAAGAGTCTGCGAGAACTACGGTTTTATCTGCACAATCAATCATCACCTGATTAAGGTGAGCTTCTGCAGCATTAGAAGTACTGATTCCAAATTCAAGATCAATTCCATCTACACCCAGGAAAAGTTTATTACAGGAGAATTGTTTAAGAATTCCTTCTGAAATAGATCCTACAATTGACGTAGAACTTTTTCTCACCTCACCACCTAATTGGATGACATTAATATTAGGATTATTACAAAGTTCAATAGCCACCCTTAGTGAAGAAGTCAAAACCGTAAGCGGCCCGAAATTCATCAACATCCTTGCAAGGTAGTGCATCGTGGTTCCCGATGCCAATATGATGCAATCATTTTCCTGAATCAACGGAAGTGCAGCCTTAGCAATTGCCTGTTTCGCTTCTACATTGATATTCTCTTTTTCTCCTACATTTTTTTCATAAGCATATCTCACCTGCTTACTGGCACCCCCATGATTTCTAAAAAGAAGCCCTAAACTTTCGAGATAGTTCAAATCCTTTCGAATCGTAACTGAAGAAACATTTAATTTTTCACACAGATCCTGAACAAGAACATGTCCTTTTTCATCCAGCTCTTTCAATATTTCATCCTGCCTTGGAATTAGCTTTTCCATTTTATTCGTTTCCTCAAAATTACCGTTTTTTTTTAACATTCTAAAATTTCATTTATTTTCTTTTTGCTTTCATTTTTAATTTATATATTTGAAAACGAAACATAAACGAAACATTTATGAAACGAAACGAAGAACTCAGTAAATTAACCAATGTAAAAGAATGGGACTTTCTTGTCATAGGAGGAGGAGCCAGTGGTTTAGGTTCAGCATTAGACGCAGTAAGCAGAGGATTTAAGACTTTATTGCTTGAATCTCATGATTTTGCGAAAGCAACTTCCAGCAGAAGTACCAAACTGGTACATGGTGGAGTAAGATATTTAGCACAAGGAGATGTAGGTTTGGTGAAAGAAGCATTGAAGGAAAGAGGTCTATTGGCCAAAAATGCAGCACATATTGTAAAGAATCAATCTTTCATTATTCCTAATTATACCTGGTGGGGCGGAATCTATTATAAAATAGGATTATCCGTTTATGATTTCCTTGCCGGAAAATTAAGTTTGGGAAAAACAAAATACATCAGCAAATCGAAAACCGTTGAAAAGCTTCCTACTATTGAACAAAACCATTTGATGAGTGGTGTTGTTTACCAGGATGGGCAGTTTGATGATTCCAGACTTGCGATCAATTTAACCCAGACAATTATTGAGAAAGGAGGAAGTGCCGTCAACTACGTAAAAGTTGTTAACCTTCTCAAAGATGACAAAGACAAAGTCATCGGAGTTGTTGCTGAAGATCAATTCACTAAGCAACAATACCAAATTCTTGCAAAGTTGTGATCAATGCTACGGGCGTTTTCACGAATGATATTCTTAATATGAATAATCCTAAACATGGTAAACTAGTAGTACCAAGTCAGGGAATTCACCTTGTATTGGATAAATCATTCCTGAAAAGTGACGATGCTATCATGATTCCAAAAACTTCAGACGGAAGAGTTCTGTTTGTGGTGCCTTGGCATGACAGAGCATTAGTAGGAACTACCGATACTCTTTTGGAAAGCGAAAGCTTTGAGCCTCGTGCCCTGGAAGAGGAAATCAGTTTCGTTTTAAATACAGCAAGACAATATCTGTCTAAAAAACCAACCCGTGAAGATGTAAAATCTGTCTATGCAGGGCTTCGACCTCTGGCTGCACCAAAAGATGGAGGTAAGAGTACAAAAGAAGTATCCCGAAGTCATAAAGTCATAGCTTCCGATACGGGATTAATATCCATCATTGGAGGAAAATGGACTACTTATCGTAAAATGGCTGAAGATACCATTGATAAAGCCATGCAGGTACATAAGCTAGGTAATACTACTTCTAAAACAGAAAATATGTCTATTCATGGAAATGTAAAACCTGAACAAGTAGACAGAACCAATCATTTATATGTATACGGATCTGATATTCCTGCTATAAAAGCCTTACAACAAAGTAATCCACGTTTTCAGCAGAAAATACATCCGGATCACCCTTTCACTGTTGCCGAAGTAGTATGGGCAGCAAGAAATGAAATGGCGGAAACCATTGAAGATGTATTGGCAAGAAGAGCCCGCCTTTTATTCTTAGATGCAAGAGCCGCTATAGACAGCGCGCATCATGTTGCCAGAATCATTGCTGAAGAAAAAGGATATTCTGAAGAATGGGCTCAACAACAGGAAAAAGAATTCATTGAATTAGCAAAAGGATATTTATTAACTCCTTATTCACCTAAAGTTATCAACCTTAATTAATCACGATATGAATGAAAAGTTAATCCTCGCTTTAGATCAGGGAACTACTTCCTCCAGAGCGATTCTATTCAACCATAAGGGAGAAATCAAATATGTATCTCAAAAAGACTTCAGACAAATATTCCCAACTCCAGGTTGGGTAGAACATGATCCTAATGAAATCTGGTCTTCACAGATCTCCGTTGCTGCAGAAATTATTGCCAAAGCAGGTATTTCCGGACTGGAAGTAGCGGCAATTGGAATTACCAACCAACGTGAAACCACTATAGTTTGGGATAAAGAAACAGGAGAACCTATTTATAATGCTATTGTATGGCAAGACCGAAGAACGTCCAAATACTGTGATGAACTGAAAGAACAAGGCCATGCAGAAATCATCAAGGAAAAAACAGGTCTTGTACTGGATGCTTATTTTTCTGCCACCAAATTAAAATGGATTCTTGACAATGTAGAGGGGGCACGAGAAAAAGCAGAAGCAGGAAAACTATGTTTTGGAACTGTTGATACCTGGCTTGTATGGAAATTAACCCGTGGAAAAATGTTTATCACGGATGTTTCGAATGCCAGCAGAACAATGCTTCTGAATATTCATACTTTGGAATGGGACAATGATTTATTAGAGTTGTTCAACATCCCGAAAGCTATTCTTCCTGAAGTAAACAAAGCAGTGAAGTATATGGCGAAACAGCTACTACTCTATTCTCTACCAAAATTCCGATTGCAGGAATCGCAGGAGATCAGCAGGCAGCTTTATTCGGACAAATGTGTATCAATCCGGGAATGGTAAAAAACACTTACGGAACAGGATGTTTCTTGTTAATGAATACTGGGAAAGAAGCGGTTTCTTCAAAGAACAATCTTTTAACAACAGTTGCCTGGAAAATCAATGGTGAAGTTAACTATGCTTTAGAGGGAAGTGTATTTGTAGGTGGCGCGGCTATTCAATGGTTGAGAGACGGTCTTAAGCTTATTCATTCTTCTGATGAAGTGAATAATCTGGCGGCATCCGTTGAAGATAATGGCGGTGTTTATTTTGTTCCTGCTCTTACAGGCTTAGGAGCTCCTCATTGGGATCAGTATGCCCGTGGAACTATCGTAGGGATTACCCGTGGTACCACTGACGGCCATATCGCAAGAGCAACATTGGAAGGAATTGCCTTCCAGGTATACGATATTGTAAATCTATGGAAGCAGATTCCGGAAGAGAAAGCCTTGAATTGAGAGTAGATGGTGGAGCTTCGGCAAGCAATCTATTGATGCAAATTCAGTCTGACCTTTTCGGATTTAAAATTATAAGACCAAAAACATTAGAAACAACGGCATTAGGTGCAGCTTATTTAGCAGGACTTGCTGTAGGATACTGGAAAAGTATCGATGAGATACAGGAACAATGGATTATAGATAAAGATTTTCACCCTCAATTGGATAGGGAAAAAGTAGAAGCTATGGTTCATTCATGGAACAAAGCAGTGTCTCGTGCTCAATGCTGGATTGAAGATTAATTCACTGACCTTAAAAATACACATATGACTCCATTTATCGCAGAAGTGATCGGAACGATGCTTCTAATTTTGTTAGGCAACGGTGTTGTAGCCAATGTTGTCTTGAAGGATACCAAAGGAAATAATTCCGGATGGATTGTTATTACCACCGCTTGGGCATTAGCTGTTTTTGTAGGGGTAACTGTTGCCGGCCCTGTAAGTGGAGCCCATTTGAATCCAGCGGTAACGATTGGATTAGCAACTGCAGGAAAATTTGAATGGAATCTTGTTCCGTCTTATATTGCAGCTCAGATGATTGGAGGGATGTTGGGAGCCTTTTTGGTCTGGCTGTTTCATAAAGATCATTTTGCTATTACAGAAGATGAAGGCGCAAAACTAGCTTGTTTCAGTACCACACCTGCGATCAGAAAAGTATCCTCTAATCTTATTAGTGAAATTATTGGAACATTTGTACTGGTATTTGTTATTTTCTACATTTCAGATTCAAGTATTACTCTGCAGGCAGATCCTAATGCGAAAGTAGGGTTAGGTTCTGTAGGAGCTATTCCTGTGGCTTTCCTTGTGTGGGTAATCGGGCTTTCTTTAGGAGGCACTACCGGATATGCGATTAACCCTGCCAGAGATCTTGCTCCAAGAATTATGCACGCTATTCTTCCAGTCAAAGGAAGCAGTGATTGGGGATATGCCTGGATTCCTGTTTTAGGACCTGTTACCGGAGCTGTTATTGCAGCATTATTGTTCATGATTTTAAAATAAAAACCAAAAAAATGCAAATCATGAAAATATTAAAAGGAATCTTCCTACTTACTTTAGCTACAGGAAGGCTATTCTCACAAGAAAGCAGTGAACTTAAAGAATCCAAAGAAGGAAGACTGGATTTTACGGCCAATATCCAAAACAACCATTTATGGAGAGGCTTAATCATTACAGACAAACCTGTCGTAATGGGAAATCTTTCTTATGCTTTAGATGCAGAAAAAAAATGGAAGGTTGGAATCTGGGGTGCTTCTGCCTTGGCTGATGATAAGGATAATACTCATTATAAAGAGATCAATTACTATGTTCAGTATTCTAACGGACGCTTTTACATTGGATTATGGGATCTTTATAATTCCAGGAATATCAATACAGCTAATGCTGCTGACGATATTTTCAGTTACTCCCAAAGAAGAACAGCTCACATTATTGATTTAAGAACCAATTATACTTTCGGCCCATCATTCCCAATCAATATTGAAGCAGATATTATGCTTTATGGAGGAGCTAATGCCGGAGAAGTGATTTTGGAACCGGATGGAAGCTACAAAAAGAACAGGTATTCTACTTACGTTCAGGCCAGCTATCCTGTCATTAGTGGACAGAAGGTTAATCTGGATGCTTTTGTAGGAGCAGGATTTTCATTGAATGGCGACACCTTTTTGTACGGGAATGGAAAAAACAATTTTGATATTGTTAACGTGGGTGTAAAAGCAGGAAAGGTTCTTAAAATAACGGATCATTACAGCTTACCCGTTTCTATGATGGCTATGTGGAATCCTTCTAATAAGTATGCAAGAATTCAATTAGCAGCCACTGTTTTTTAATTCAAATTTTAAACTAGATTATATAAAGACCACTCCTTTTTGGAGTGGTTTTGTTGTTGTTGTTGTTGTTGTTGTTGTGATGAAGAAAAAAACCACCCCGTCAAATCTAAGATTTGCCACCCCTCCACTGGAAGGGAATGGTTATACGAATTGAAGTGAGTAATAGTAAAAAGAGGTTGGAAAATATTAGTGATAACAATCTTCTTAATCACCGGGATTTTACGGTTTACTGATTGGGCAGATATGTTTAAATTTGAAGAAAAAATAATATGAAAAAGATTTTCAGTTTAGTGATCTTATGTATTAGCATTTTCGCTTTTGCACAGGTAAAGGTCCCTTTTACAGGGCATAGAAGTTTTGATATTCTGGAAGGATATAGTGGCACAGGAACTCCTCATTATTATCTGGATGTAAAAAAGAATGGAGATGTACTTTTTGGATACGTTCAGATCAATCAGGCTAATGGAAAGGAAACCACAGAAGAAGTAAACGCTGGAAAATATGCAGCTAACAAAGTAATGAAGGTATATTTCAAAAAATACAATGAAACCTTCTTTGTGAAATTTGATAAAGATAAAATCTACCTTACGGATGAAAAAGGTAATATTCAAAATCTTGAAGGTTGTTGCTCTGCCAGAGAAAGTATAGATAAAGAGACTTGTACTTGTGAAAGTGAATTCTATAAGTAACAAGATTAAACATAGCCACTCCTTTGGGGTGGTTTTTGTTTGTTATGAGGAAAACCACCCTGTCAAAAAATCTTTGCAGTGGAGGGGAATGATGATACGCATAGTTTACTTTGCCAGGAAGAGACGTTTGAAATTATGGAATTTGTCAGGAATAAAAAATCCCGGGATTTAGCGATGAATGGTTTGTATAAATATCTTTACTTTTGAAGAATCAATTATGCACACCACAGTATGAAAATACTAAAAATTTTATGGGTTTTATTTTTCATTGTTTCATGCAGTAAGAAAGAAAGCCATCCTTACACGTTTTACTATTGGAAAACCAATCTGAAACTTGATCAGGAAGAAAAGAAAACTTTAGACCAGGCAACTGTTCCTTTTTTATATACAAGATTTTTTGATGTAGATAAAGTAGGCGGAAAGTTCCAGCCTGTTGCCGTTATTACAAAAGATCAGAGTTTCAGAACAGACAAACAGATTGTACCAACTGTCTTTATCACAAATCCTACTTTACTTGGAATCACCCAGGAAGAAATCAAATTCCTGGCGGAGAGTATTCATCATTTGGTTCAAAAGAAAGCAGAGGAATATCATCTAAAGATTAACAATGAAATTCAGATTGACTGTGATTGGACTGCCGGCACCCGGGATGATTATTTTAAATTCTTAAAGGAGCTCAAAAGAATTTCCGGTAAAAATATAACCTGTACTTTACGCCTTCATCAGGTTAAAGACAAAAAGCAAACAGGAATTCCTCCGGTAGACAAGGTGTATCTGATGTGCTACTCCACTTCTTCCCCATTGGAAAAATCTGACAAAAATTCTATTCTGGATGTAAATATCCTCAAAAGCTATCTTTCAAAAATGGAAGACTATCCTATTCAGAAAGTTGAAGTGGCTTTGCCCATCTATTCCTGGGGAATCATTACCAATCATCTCGACAAGCATAAACTCATCAATGCCCTCTCTAAAAAAGATCTTGACAACCCCAACTTTAAAAAGATCTCCGATCATGAAGTTGAAATAATGAAAGACGGCTTCTACTTTGGTAACTATCTGAATAAAGGCTTTAAAATAAAGGTAGAAGAGATATCGAAAGAACAATTGGAAGAGGTTGTAGGTTTCCTTCAGAAAAAAATACCTCATTTTAATATTATTTATTATCAATTAGATAGTAAATTTGTGTTAAATCGAACATTTTAAATCTTTCATAGATTAAGACAGAAAATAAAGACTCAGTATATTGTATTATTTTCTGCCAGCACCATAATTACAAAAAACAACTATATAAAAACTAAAAAAACACTACAAACCCCTATGAAAAAGTATATTCTTTCACTTGCGGTTGTATCTCTTTTCTACACCAAATCTGACGCCTGCGCATGGTCGGATCCTGATTATGAATACTTCAATCTATTTACACAGAGCATTATTAAAGATAAATCTTATCTTCCTTTTTTACATACTTATTCAACAAGATTCTATGGTAATTACAATCCTTCATTGATTCCTGATGATAATATTGAAACCTGGAAAAAGTATTTCAACAATCAGCTTAATTATGCCGAGACTCAAAGCCTGGTGTATAAATTAAGTATGAATGATCTTAACGCTCTTAAAAGCGGAACTCCTTCTAACCCACTTCTGCAAAAACTGGGAACAGGGTTTTATCAGAAATATAAGGAAGGAATTGATTATCTAATTGAGGCTAAATACCTGGAGCCTTATATGAGCATCAATTATGTTGAAAGTGAAAATTCATTTTACTATGACAGAAATGAAAACAGAAAGAATGCTACCGGCCTTGATTACAATAAAAGTATAGCCGCTCTTACTTCTTTATATAATGCCGCTAAAAACCCGGAAATCAAGCAACGTTACGGATATCAGCTTGTCCGTTTGAATCACTATACCAGAAACTATGATTCAGCCTTACAGGCTTTCAAAAGCTATATTGAGCCTATCAAATTAAAAGGTGCAGTATATTATATGGCTTTGGATCAATTGGCTGGAGCCCAAAGAGGACTTGAAATGAATAGTGATGCCAACTGGAATTTTTTCCAGGTATTCATGAACAGTAAAGACCGCAAGGAATCTTCTTTTGTTTCGATGAAACTTTCAGATACAGCTTCATTCAGCAATATCATGAAAAGAGCCAATACGAATGAGGAAAAGAATATGGCTTATTTTCTTTTAGGATATGAAGATTTCAACAACCCTATTCCTATTATGGAAAAGATGTTTGACATTAATCCTGATTCGGAAATCTTAAAAGTAATGGCTGTAAGAAGCATCAATGAATTGGAAAGAAGCTACCTTCCCATCTATTATTACACTTCTGACGCTTATGGAAGAGTGCCTGTCTATAGAGGAAATACTGAAAACCATACTTCAAAAGATGCTAATACCGACAAAGCAACAAACGAAGTAAAAGAGGTAAAGGAAGAGAAAGTATCTTTCTGGCAGAAAATCGTAAGGTTCTTCAAAAATCTTTTCGGAGGTTCTAAATCCGACGCTTCGGGCAATGGAAGCAAAACAGACCAAAGTGATGATGAACTGCTGAACAATCCAAACCGAATTCCTTTTTATACTACCGGATATAGCGGGTATGACGATAACACCAAAGATTATCTTGATGGTCTTGAAAAATTCACTTCAAAGGCCAAAGAAAAGTCGAAAGATGAATACTGGCAGATTGCAGATGCTTATCTTAAATTCTTGAAGAAAGATTATAAAGAAAGTACGGAAATCCTGAATGACATCAAACTACCAATCCTGAATACATGGAGGAAATTAAAAGGATGAAAGTACTGAATGACATTGTTTCTCAGCCTAAAGTGGATGCTGCCTTTGAGGATCATCTTATGAAAGACTATGGGGAGTATTTTGTAGAAAAAGAAGTGAAAAAAGATACCGCCAATGTCAATAGTGATTACGATTATTATGGTACTGCACCTTCTACTGCTGACTTCTTAAAAGATGTAATGGCCAACCGTTACTTCCTTCAGGGTGAAGATGGCAAGTCATTCCTCATGAATAACAAGCTTTCTGACCTTCAATACAACCCGAACTCCAGCTTGGTAAAAAGTGTTGAAGAGTTCTATAGAAAGCCCAACAAAACTCAGTTTGAGCAGCAGATCATCTCTAAAAACATGGATAACGTAGGAAACATTGATGCATTCTTCAATACAATCTATGGTGACCGAGCGATGAGACTTGCTGATTTTGAAAAGGCTAAATCTTATTATGAAAAGGCTCAAAAGTTTGGTGGAATTCCAAGAGAAAACTATGATTGGAATGAAAAAAGCGGACAAACTATTACTCAAAAGCAATATGCATCTGCTGAATATAATGGTTTTAATAATATTTCAAGTCTTGTTTTTGGGCACAATGTATGGGAAAGCTACCAAAGTACACCTTCTGAATCTATGAAGTCTGAAGGGTATACCGATTTCCCTTTCATTAAGGATAATATGAATAAACTTGAATTGACCGATGCTCTGATTCAGCTTAAGAAGATTGGAAATGGTAAAGATGAGAAAGCGGTAAAAGCAAACCAGCTTATCGGGAATATGTTATATAACACTTCTATCCTAGGATATTATCGTCAGCTGTTTGTGATGGATATTGACAATAGTAATGGTGGAAAATATTACTTCTGGAATAATGACAAAGGAAATCCTTACAAGTATTATTATAAAAACTTCCTTGATACTTCTTATATTGAACCTGATAATTTCGATTTAGCGATCAACTATTATCAAAAAGCCCTTGCCCATTCTAATAACAAAGAACAAAAGGCAAGAATCCTATTCCAAATGGCAAGTGCTGAACAAGGTAAATATTATCAGTACGAAGCCAAAGCACCAAAAGATTTTGATTATTCTGATCCGAAATGGTCTGAAAAAGAAGATAACCGCCAGAAGCAAATGGACAATCTGAAGAATCAAAAATACAGAACCTATTTTGCTCAGCTGAAGGCACAGTATTCAGATGCTGAGACAACGAAAGACCTTATGGGAAGCTGTAGTTACTTCAGCTATTTCATGAGATAACAGATACGAAAAGAAAGTTATTAATTTCAAAATAAAAAAGGAATCATTTCGATTCCTTTTTTTGTTGTCCCTGTCTTTGGAGCCATTCTTCATGTTTTCTTTTAAAGAATTCGTATTTGTAATCCTGATTCCTTTGTGCGGCATCTATGGAGTGAGAAGTATGAATATCCGTATCCTTTTTGGCGAATTGAGCCAGATTCTCATAATAATGATGCAACTGATCCAACTCTGCTTCTGTAAGGTCTTCAATATCTACAATTCTATTACTTGCTTTTTCATGAGCAGCAATGATTTCATTCAATTTGATTTGTATTGCTTTTGAATCTTTATTCTGCGCTTTCTGGATGAGGAAAACCATGAGAAAGGTAATGATCGTAGTTCCGGTGTTGATCACGAGCTGCCAGGTTTCTGAATAATCAAAAAATGGTCCTGTAACAGCCCAGGCTACAACCACAAATGTTGCTCCAATAAAAGCATACTGACTTCCTGTAAATTTTACAGCCCAATTTGAAAATTTTTCAAAGAGATTATTATTCTTATGATTCATAGTCCAGATTATTTTAGAATAAATGTATAAAATTAACTTGAACAAGTGAAGAGAATAGGGATTCCAATATAAAGTTTTAAAAGTATAGACCCCAAAAAAGCCCTACCAATCTTTGATAGAGCTTTTTTAATTTTAATGATACTTTAAGAAGAAGTAAGAAAGTTGTTCTTTCAACTACAATACTTCCATCCTACAACCTCCCTTCTTCTTTTAGTTTCTTACCTAATCTAAATCAAAATTGGTTTAGAAGAAATAATTGGCTCCGAACTGATATCTGATTCCATCGATTCTGAAACCAAAATTACTAGCAGGATCGGAAACATCATTACGAATATTTTTATCTAAAAGGTTGTATACCCCTAATGTGAAACGAACATGTTTGTTCAGTCTATATACAGTTCCAAGATCCCATAAGAAATAAGATGGAATTGGATATTCCTGTGCTTTCCCTCTGTTGACTCCCGGCTGGCTTTCACTTCTATAATTTCCTCTTGACCAGAATTCAAAACTGTTATTCGCTTTCCAAGAAAGATTTACATTGGCCATATGTTTAGGTATTCTGGCGTATGGTTTATTGTAAAGAGCAGGGATTTCTTCAGACTTGATCTTGGTATCAGTATACGTATAGTTTGCCTTTAATACAATATCCTTTGTAACATTCACCCCAAGATTAGCTTCAAGTCCCATGCTATTTGCTTTCCCTAGGTTTTCTCTTGTTGAGATGAAATCATAGACATGGTTGTATAAAGCTTCAAACTGTTTACATTCTTCACTATTATTACATTTTCTAACTTCAACCAGTTTGTTTTTAAAGTCGGTATTAAATCCTGTAACACTCACGTTAATTACTTTCTTATTATCTTCAAACATTACCGTCAGTTCCTGGTTAAAACTTTTCTCAGGTTTAAGATCTTTGTTTCCGATGATCACTCCATCCTGCGTTCCACCACCGGTTACCTGTCCCCAGCCTGGATTTACAGCTCTTAAGCCTGGAGCTTTATATCCCCATGAAGCACCTCCTTTGAATGTAAAATTATCAGTAGCACTCCATACCAAGTATCCTCTTGGAGTAAAGTTAGCCCCATAATTTTGATCATTATCTAAACGTGCTCCTGTAACCAGGTGAAGTCTGTTAACCAACTTCCAGTTTCCTTCTGCAAAAGCAGACCAGTTCCAACGGGTCAGTTGGGTAACGACTTCTCCATTTTCAGATTTCATTTTATTTCCTAAATCATTCAATCTCTCATATCTGTATTCTGCGCCAAAGCTGATCACATGATCTTTAAGGCTGAAATTATTAAGACTGTATGCTGCAAATGTTTCATATCTCATATCCCTGTTCGGGTTGTTCGTATTATCATACTGGATATAAGAGTTTGTATGGAAGTTCGAATAATCTCCTTTATGGCTTAATGCCAATACATTTCTTTCGTAGTTATTACGTGAGCTTTTGGCATTAGGAGCCAATGAATATCCCGCATTTTGATTTCTTTCCTGACGGTTATAGTCATAGCTTAACTTAAATGTATTCTTAGTATTGGGAGTAAGGCTAAATTCTGTACCAAATGCTTTGATTACTCTTTCAGTGAAACCGCCTACAAATTTGTCTTCATTTCTGTCTGAATAGCTTCCTGTAACTTTCATCTGAAGAAGATTTTTCACCAAAGAACCTGAAGCATAGCCATCAATCTGGTAAGTATTTCCGGATTCTTTATGAACTTGTTGTATTAAACTTGTTCCTACAGATCCTCTCCAACCGTCTGTCAATTTCTTAGTGATAATATTGATAACTCCTCCCATAGCATCAGAACCATATAGAGAAGACATTGGGCCTTTTACCACTTCTATTCTTTCAATGGTTTCCAATGGCGGCATCCATCCTTGTTCAATACCTGGGCCATCAGAATTAGGTCTGGTCTCTCTTGTATTGATTCTTTTTCCGTCAATTAAAACTAATGTCTGTCCAGATTCAGCACCTCTTATTGAAAAATCACTTGTACTTCCCCCTCCTGTAACAAAAACTCCAGGAACATCCTGTAAAGCATCTGTAATATCTCTATATGCTCTTTTTTTAAGATCTGCCTGAGAAATTACAGAAATGGTTGCCGGCGTGTCTTTGATCTTCTGAGCATATCCGGATCCTGTTATTACTACTTCATTAATATGGTGACTTTTCAACGTGTCCTTCGTCTTCTGACCGCTCACTAAAGCTGATCCTAAAACAAGTAAGGAAAAAGATACTGTTCTTAACATCAATAATTTTTTTGCAAAATTATTATTTTTAATAATTCTAAATAAATAAACTAGACTGACATATCTCACCCAGCCAATACCCTTTAATATAAGATTACCAATCTCGATTATACTATGCTAAAAACATCCCAATATATCTATATTGTTATTAAGAATCTCTCCTCCATACTATTTAATGATTATCAATATTGAAAAAGAAAAAAATGGGTTTATATAGATATGAATTTCATTGATCCCAATCATGAAAAAAATAGAAAATCCGTCCCTAAAAAGAGACGGAATGGATTATGTACTGCGCTTTTACTCTAGTTCAAAGGATACTTTATGGCTTTATTAATTTCAATTGGATTATTATCCCGAAGCATTACTCTTCTTCGTTCATCAGACATTCCTTTGAGCTGGTCTATGCTTTTAATCTGTACTCCGGAAACCCAGAAAGTATTCTCGGGATTGGTATTGGATTTAAATGATTCTGCGACATCATGTAAGGGATCGTTGTACAGTTCCAATTGTTTTTTTGCAATGATCTTATCGGTTACAGGAAGAGGCTTCTTACCCAAAAAACTCTCCAAAAACGGAGTTTCATAGGTACTGGCAAACTTCATACTTTTGACCAGTTTAAAAATATAGTTCTTCTTGCTGTCTTCAATTTCAAAAATTAATCCAGGAAGTCCGTGGAATTTGTAAGGACCTTCCCCTAAACTGATGTCTTTGCAAAACCAAGCGATCCATTCTCTACCTCCAAAATTTGTTGTTGCTTTCTGTAATGTATACTGTCCATCAGTTTTGGTTTCCTCTGATAATTTCCAGTTTGTTTTATCATTTGATTTTACAGAATAAAGATCGGAAATCATTATGAGTGATATATTTTCGGAAGAGTTCTTTTTTCTGATCACCGAAGGAAGACTATCATCCCACATTGCACTTTTGCGGCCTCTGATCTTATTAAGAGAATCATTTTTTGCATAGGCATAAGGATAGAACTTACGATCGTCCGGATTTACATCCAGAATCATATTCTCTTTGGTAAAGTCTTCTGCCAGCGAATCTTTTTTGTACTGAAGCTGATATACAAAACGATGGGTTTGTGCACTCAATAATAAAGGAAATAACAGAAGTATTAGTTTTTTCATGATCTAAGTTTGAACCAAAAATATTGATAATGTTTGGATCCAACTAAAAACATTTACAAACTTTCAAAAAGTAGGAACAAAAAAATCCGTCCCTAAAAAGGAACGGATTGTATAATCATTGCAAAGTATGCAGTTATCACACTTTAATTTCAACGTCTACACCTGAAGGAAGTTCTAATTTCATTAGAGCATCAACAGTTTAGAAGAAGAAGAGTAGATATCCATTAGTCTCTTGTGAGCTGATAATTGGAACTGCTCTCTTGCTTTCTTGTTTACGTGCGGAGATCTCAACACTGTGAAGATTCTCTTGTTCGTTGGCAATGGAATTGGACCGTTTACAACAGCACCAGTAGCCTTTACCGTTTTTACGATTTTCTCAGCAGACTTGTCTACCAAGTTGTAATCGTAAGATTTTAGTTTTATTCTGATTCTTTGTGACATTTCTTTAATTTAAAAATTAACCTTTTGCTTTAGCTATGATGTCTTCAGCAACGTTTTGTGGAGTAGCTTGGTACTTCTCTAATTCCATAGAAGAAGTAGCTCTTCCTGATGAAAGTGTTCTTAGAGTTGTTACATATCCAAACATTTCAGAAAGTGGAACAGAACCTTTGATTACAACAGCTCCATTTTTCTCTTCCTGACCACTGATTGTACCTCTTCTTTTGTTAAGGTCACCAATGATGTTACCCATATATTCTTCTGGAGTTACAACTTCCAGTTTCATAATAGGCTCCATGATTACTGGCTTAGCAGCACGTCCCGCTTCTTTAAATCCTAATTTAGCAGCCATTTCAAATGAAAGAGCATCAGAATCCACCGCGTGGAAAGATCCGTCTTTAAGAACAACTTTAATACCTTCAACTTCGAAACCAGCCAAAGGACCGTTTTTCATTGCAGCTTTAAAGCCTTTTTCAATTGCAGGAACAAATTCTCTAGGAACGTTACCACCTTTGATCTCATTGATGAATTCTAAACCAATTTTACCTTCGTCAGCAGGTCCTAGTTCAAATACAATGTCAGCAAATTTACCTTTACCACCAGATTGTTTTTTGTAAACTTCTCTGTGTTGAGCAACTTTTGTTAAGTTTTCTTTGTACTCTACCTGAGGTTGTCCTTGGTTTACTTCAACCTTGAACTCTCTTCTCATACGATCTACAATGATATCTAAGTGAAGCTCACCCATACCAGAGATAATCGTTTGTCCAGAAGCTTCGTCAGTTCTAACAGTAAACGTAGGATCTTCTTCAGCCAATTTAGCTAGAGCGTTACCCATTTTATCTTGGTCAGCTTTAGTTTTAGGCTCAACAGCGATACCGATTACCGGATCAGGGAAAACCATCGATTCAAGAACGATTGGGTTTTTCTCGTCACACATCGTATCACCAGTTTTGATAGACTTGAATCCTACCGCTGCACCAATATCACCAGCTTCAATATATTCTACTGGGTTTTGCTTGTTAGCGTGCATCTGATAGATTCTAGAGATTCTTTCTTTATCTCCTGAACGAGTGTTCAAGATATAAGAACCAGCATCTAGTCTTCCAGAGTATGCTCTGAAGAATGCTAATCTTCCCACGAATGGGTCAGTAGCAATCTTAAATGCCAGAGCAGAGAAAGGCTCATCTACAGATGGCTTTCTTGTAATTTCAGCGTCTGTTCTTGGGTCAGTACCTTTGATATCATCTTTATCCAATGGAGAAGGCAAGTATTTACATACTGCATCCAACATAAACTGTACTCCTTTATTCTTGAATGAAGAACCACAAGTCATTGGGATAATAGATAAATCGATAGTAGCTTTTCTAAGAGCTTCGTTGATTTCTTCTTCAGAGATTGAATCTGGATCTTCGAAGAATTTCTCCATCAAAGTATCATCGTAGTCAGCAACAGCTTCTACTAGTTTCTCTCTATATTCTAGAACTTCAGCCTTCATGTCTTCAGGAATTGGCACTACTTCGAAAGTAGCTCCTTGTCCTGCTTCATCCCAGATGATCGCTCTGTTTTTAATTAAGTCTACAACACCTTTGAAATCTTCTTCAGCACCGATTGGTAAAACGATTGGAACTGCGTTAGATCCTAACATGCTCTTAACCTGGTTTACCACGTTAAGGAAGTCAGCACCTTGTCTGTCCATTTTGTTTACGAATCCCATTCTAGCAACTTTGTAGTTGTCAGCAAGTCTCCAGTTTGTTTCAGACTGAGGCTCTACTCCATCTACTGCTGAGAATAAGAATACCAATCCATCTAATACTCTTAAAGATCTGTTTACTTCTACAGTGAAGTCAACGTGTCCCGGTGTATCAATGATGTTGAAGTGGTAAGGCTTAGTATCTGCAAGAGGCTTTCCTTGATCAGTTGGAAAGTTCCAAGAACAAGTAGTTGCAGCAGAAGTAATAGTAATACCTCTTTCTGCTTCCTGCTCCATCCAGTCCATTGTAGAAGCACCATCGTGAACTTCTCCAATTTATGGTTTACTCCTGTATAGAATAAAATCCTTTCAGTAGTGGTAGTCTTACCTGCGTCAATGTGAGCAGCAATACCAATATTTCTTGTAAATTTAAGATCTCTACCCATTTCAGATTAGAATTTAAAGTGTGAAAACGCTTTGTTAGCTTCCGCCATTTTGTGAGTATCAGATTTCTTTTTGAAAGCTGCACCTTCTTCTCTTGAAGCAGCTACAACTTCATTAGCTAATTTCAAAGCCATAGACTTATCATTTCTCTTTTTAGAGTAGCTAATTAACCATTTCATTGCCATAGAAATTTTTCTATCAGCTCTGATTGGCATAGGAATCTGGAAGTTAGCTCCACCTACTCTTCTAGAACGTACTTCTACGTGAGGCATAACGTTTGTTAATGCATCTTTCCAGATTTCAAGGGCTGTTTTCTCAGTTTCTCCTTTTTTAGTATCTACGATATCTAATGCATCATAGAAAATTTTGAATGCGATAGACTTCTTACCGTCTAGCATTAAGTTGTTTACGAATCTCGTTACCAATTGATCATTAAACTTCGGATCTGGTAACAACGGTCTTTTTTTCGCTTTTGTCTTTCTCATTGCTTCTGTACCTTATTTAATGATTATTTTTTCTTTCCTTTTGCAGGAGCTGCAGCAGCTTGTCCTGGTTTAGGTCTCTTAGCTCCGTACTTAGATCTTCTCTGAGTTCTTCCATTTACACCAGCTGTGTCTAATGCACCTCTTACGATGTGGTAACGTACTCCCGGTAGGTCTTTCACCCTTCCGCCTCTAACCAATACTATCGAGTGCTCTTGAAGATTATGTCCTTCGCCCGGGATATAGGCGTTAACTTCTTTACCGTTAGAAAGTCTTACCCTTGCAACTTTTCTAAGTGCAGAGTTAGGTTTCTTAGGTGTAGTAGTATATACTCTCGTACATACTCCACGTCTTTGTGGACAAGAATCAAGGGCAGCCGATTTGCTCTTCTTGGCAAGCGTGGCTCTTCCTTTTCTTACTAATTGTTGAATAGTAGGCATTTAATTGCTTTTTATTTTAGGGTGCAAAAATAGTAATATTTTTTTAATTGACAAGCAGTTATGTATTTTTATTTCTTTCAAAAAACTTTTCCAAAATTTCCCGAAGTTGCTCAGAACCTGCATCTATTTTATAGTATTGAGCTTTTTTTTATCAAGAAATTGAAATGAAAAAATATTTTTTTCACAGTTATTTATAGATAGGATTTATAATTCTAAAACTAGAAAAATCTACTGATTAGCTCTATTAAGAAATCATTACTTATTTTTTAATACATCTTACTCAATTGAGAATAATAAGATTGCTTGAATATGTTTATCTCTGGTAGGTCTTACTTTTTTTAATCTTCACAAGCTTATTTTCAATCATAAAAAAAGCCTCTGTGATTTCATTATATTTACATCACAGAGGCTGGTATCAAAAAATCAAAGTTTTATTTAAAGGCGTCCTTTATTACTTTTCCCTTCATATATTGTTTAGGTACGCCCAAAAGTTCAGCCATTGTACTTGCGATATCAATTTGCTCATAATTCCCTGTACTAATGGTTGTATTCTTTTTAAAATCGGGTCCCATAGCAAAGAACTCAATATGTCTGCATCCTTCGCAATCATCTCCATGATTTCTGAATCCACCTTTACTATCCAAATGTCTTCCATGATCATTGGAAACAATTAAGGTCGTTTTATCCTTATAAGCAGGCAGAGACTGAATATAATCCCAAATCTCTTTAATAGAAGCATCTGTTGTTTTTATAGCCTGAATATATTCGTTGTACTTATTATCATGTCCGTATGAATCTACATCCTTAAGGTTGATCACAATCATATTAGGACTATACTTTTTCATGATCTCCTTCGTATTGGTCATTGTAACGGCATCAGCTCTATAGCCCGATCCATTTCCGCTTACCCCACAATCTACACTTGGCTGATATTTTCCTTTCCAGTCTGTTTGTTTACAATCGTTCAAAACTTCCAGCTTATCTTTGGATGCAATAATCCAAGCTTTGGTTTTATCTGCTCCTGTAAACTTTAGCCATTGTTGCATCACAGACGGGTAGCCTGGCAATTCGGTACCATCATTAACTATATTTTCATATACTCCTGAACACATTGCACTATGTCCTGGATTCGTATTTGTAGTTCCGTTGTTCTTAAAATTACTGATAAAAACCCCCTGGCTTAATAAACTCACTCTGTTAGGTATATTTTCTTTATTAGGAGCTTCCCAGGTTTCAGAAATGCGAGGGCCATCTACTACTAAAAGAACAACATTCTTAGTTTGATACTTAGCTTCTGGTTTTACAGGTAAAGTGGGAGTTTGTGCATCTGCATCATTATTACTACATGAAAACATGAATAATGATACCATAGAACACAGGAAGAACTTCTTCATTACTTTTTACTTTTTATTATATTTCGAGCGCAAAGCTAGAGAAACCCACTCTTGAATTCATTAACAAATTGTTATCTATTCCTTAAGAAATCAAGACAAAAGTCAATATAATGGGAAATAAGAAACATGCTTAAACTATAAAAAAATCAGTCTATAATTTCTACTTTTATATCTTTATTCCATGTAAAGTTCCTTACCTGTTCTTTCAATATTTCATGAATCTTTGGATCTATAGAATAAATATATACATGATCTCTTCCTAACACGGCATTCCAGCCGCTAATGGTTAAAACAGCTGCTTTTCTCCAGTTTTTAGGAGTATGTCCATCCATCCATTCATCATAGGCTATGGCAAGCTGATATTTGTTTTGGGTAGAATATCTGGTAAGAAAAGCTTCTACCTCAGCATCTACTTTTCTCTTCTTCATTCTTAAAGGAACAATTTCTTTGGATCCTAATCCCACAAAATCGAAAAGATGGATATCCGTGAAATAACTGATGGCTCCAATATCATTAGCCATTACCTTAGATTCGTTGTAGTATTTTTTCAGAAACCTTGCCGACTGTATTTGCTGTTCATAAATATTTTTACTTCCCGTTATAATAAGATAGCTCCCCAACCCTACTTTTAAGGCAAGTGCTCCTAACGAAAGCGTTATCAGAACAGCCATTGTTCTATTTTGTTTTACTATAAAATGATTTATTGTAAAGCCATTAAAATAAAAGTGAAGCTTTGGGATGATAGCCATGGCAAATCCTATTAACAAATAGGCTTCATATCGGTAAAAATTGGTGAACTGACTGAAGGTTCCATGTATCAGCAATGCAATACACCAAACTGCAAGAAAAAAGTTTCGGGTAAGCACTTCTTCAAAGCGTAATTTCTTTTTAACATCTTTGATAATTAAAAATACAGCAATCAATAAAGGAAATAAAGCAGCATTGAAAAAATATGGGTTCTCAATAAATTTATATTGAATAATCTTTATCAGCTGCTCAATATACTCTTTCGAAGTATCAAACCTTAGCCCTTTTATAATGACTGAATTCGGGAAGAAATAGCCTGTTTCCCGGTAAGTAAAATAACTAAAAATTAAAACCGGAACAAAGCCAAAGAATAACACACCTGCAAGCTCTTTACATCTTCGGAGTAAAAGAAGAACAAAAGAAAGGGATATAAAGTAAAACATACTTTCAAACCGTATTAATCCCAATAAAGCCAATGTCAAATAGAAACCTAAAGAATCATATTTATTTTTATATCCTGATTTTTGCCATCTTTCAAAGCAAAAAATATTTATTGCAATCATTAATCCCTGTAGCACATGCTCCATTCCTGAAAAAATAAGCAACGGAATAGATGTAAATGCCAATGTGAATACGCTTGCAATAATAACAGGTCTATTTTCACTAAAATAACGGCTATAATATCTATTTAAGAAGAATATTAATAAGACTGCACATACACAATTAAAAACCAATGGAATGAGCTCGTGATTTCCCAACAGATATATAAAGCCACTTAATAAAAATGTAAATATGGGAGATGACGAGGAAGAAGAAAAAGAATATTCCGTAATTCCCCAAACTCCATGAAGAGCGAAGTTTTTAGCCATCGCCAGATGAATATAAGCATCATCCAGAATATATGTAAAATAATTTTCAGTTCCGGACAGCATCAGAAGAAGGTATACTGTACACACTCCCAGAAATACTGCCGCTGTTATTAAGAAGCTTTTCATCGTTTGCAATATTAATACTTCCTCACTATTTAAAAAAATTAAAATGGTTTTTGAATGGAGACTCAGTCTACAACCTTAACGGCGATATTCTTATTCCAGTTAAAACTTTTCACCTGCTCTTTTAAAACATTATGAATGGAAGGATCTATGGAATAAATATATAAATGATCTTCACCTAATAGTGCATTACTTCCACTTACCGTTAAAACAGCTACTTTTTTCCAGTTTTCCGGGGTATGTCCCTGCAGCCATTCTTCATAAGCAATGGCAAGCTGGTAACCATTTTGACTAGTGTATGCTGCTAAAAAATTTTCAAAAGTATCATCTATTCCAATATCTCTCATTCTGAATGGCACTACTTCCTTAGATCCCAACCCTTCAAAATCCAGCAGATGAATATTGGTAAAATAGCAAATTGCTCCAATATCATTAGCAGCCACTTTCGCATGGGGATAATATTTCTTTAAAAATCTTGCTGACTGTATCTGTTGTTCATAAATATTTCTACTTCCCACAACTGTAAGATAACTTGCAAATCCTATTTTCATTATTAATAATATCAGAGAAAGAGCGATTAAAACCGAAAAACCTCGGTTTTGTCTTAGCCAATGGCTCTTGTGTTCAAAAACAAATTTCAATTTTGGAATGATCGCCATCGCAAACCCTATCAAAATATAGACTTCATATCGGTATAGCTTTGTCAATTTACTGAATGTCCCATGGAAAAATAAAGTAATACACCATACGATCAGAAGAATATTTCGGTTCAGTATTTCTTGAAATCCCAGACCTTTTTTAATATCCTTAATCATCAGAACAATGGAAATTAATAGTGGCAATGCCCCGGCAAAGTAAAAATTACGATTATCCAGAATCTTATGATACAACAGCCCTGCAGCCTGCATGAAATAGTTTCCTGAAAAATCAAATCTGCTTCCTTTTATAATAACTGAATTAGGAAAAAAATGCCCCGTTTCCTGATAGGTAAAATATCCAAAAATTAAAATTGGGATAAAACCAAATCCCAGTACATTGGCTGCATATTTAAACTTTTTCAGCAATAGAAAGACAAATGCGATCGACAGAAAGTAGAACATACTATCAAACCTGATCAGCCCAAGCAATGCAAGAGTGGCATAAAACCAATTTGAATAATATCTATTTTTATACTCTGAGGTCTTCCATCTTTCAAAACAAAGAACATTTATCGCGATTACCATTGCCTGCAACACATGCTCCATACCGGAAAACAAAAGCATAGCGACAGAAGAAAAAAGCAAGGTAAAAAAATTAGCGGCTATAATTGATCGGGTTTCTTTGAAATAGTCTGAATAGTATTTGTTCAGAAAATAAACGATCAAAAGTGCACATACAGCATTAAAGACTAAGGGAATCCATTCATGGTTTCCGAAAATATACATCAGCCCACTTAAAACAATGGTAAAAATCGGTGATGATGAAGTGGATGAAAAAGAATATGGAGTGACTCCCCATACCCCATGAAAGGCAAAGTTTTTAGCAATTGCCAAATGGATATAAGCATCATCCAGGATATAGGTAAAATAGTTTTCAGTTTCGGACACCATCAGAAAGAGATATACCATACACATTCCCAAAAATAGTGCTGCTGTGATTAAAAAGCTTTTCATTTTCTGCAATATTAATACTTCCAAACTATTTTAAAAAATTTTCTTATAGTTATCATCTATTGATATAGCAGGGTATTCGGCATGATATTTCGTAACTTTGAGATATATAAAAAGATAAACGTATGAAAAACGCTAGTATTATTGGCCTTAAAGAAGCCGACTGCAAGAAAATAGCAGAAAAACTAAATGCACTTTTAGCCAACTATTCTGTATTTTATCAGAACACAAGAGGTTCTCACTGGAACATCAAAGGAGATCAGTTTTTTACCCTTCACCCGAAGTTTGAAGAACTTTATAATAGCTTAGTTTTAAAAATCGATGAAATTGCAGAAAGGATCCTGACTTTAGGAGCAACTCCCGCACACAACTATTCTGATTATTTAAAAGTAGCAACCATCAAAGAAAGCAAAGAAGTAACTGATGGGACTAAAAGTGTTGAACAAATCCTAAACTCATTCAAAGTAGTAATTGATCTTCAAAGAGAACTTTTAGACATTACAGATCAAGCTGGTGATGAAGGTACCAACTCTCAAATGAGCGACTATATCACAGAGCAAGAGAAAGAAGTTTGGATGTACAATTCCTATTTGGGGAAATAAACAGGTAAGATCATCAAAATATTTTAAAAAAATCGCCTTACATTTAGGCGATTTTATTTTTAATTTTTATATTTGCGTTAAAATTACACATATTATGAACAACGTAAAACTCAATTCAATCTTAGATAACGATTTCTATAAAATAACCATGCAAAATGCAGTGGTAAAGTTATTCCCTAGTTCTGTTGTAAAATATGAATTTATCAACAGAGGAAAGCATCATTTTCCAGAAGGCTTTGATGTGGCATTAAGAGAAGCAGTCAATAAAATGGCTGAACTTAAACTTACCAAGGATGAAAAGAAGTTTATGGCCAGAACATGCCCATATATTGACCTGCCATATCTGGATTTCCTGGAAGGTTATCACTACGATCCGTCTGAAGTAAAAATTCATCAGGAAGGAGGAGACCTTTCTGTTATCGTTGAAGGACTATGGTACAGAACGATTCTTTGGGAGGTTCCTCTGTTAGCATTAATCAGTGAGCTCCATTACGAAATGAACCACATGGAGAGAGACTCCAATGAAGAGGTTATGAGTAAAACTATTGAGAAAGCAGACGCATTAGGCAGACTTGGGGTAACATTTGCAGAGTTTGGAACCAGAAGAAGACATTCTTATAAAGTACAAAATCTGGTAATGGAAGCTTTAACACAGAAAAAAGAATCTACATTCATCGGAAGTTCCAATGTGCATTTTGCTATGAAATATGGGGTAAAACCAATTGGAACACATGCTCACGAATGGTTCATGTTCCATGCGGCGGAATATGGTTTCAAAATGGCCAATGAACTGGCTTTAGAACATTGGGTAGATGTTTACAGAGGGGATTTGGGAGTCGCTCTTTCTGATACTTATACTACAGATGTCTTCTTCCAGCAATTTGATAAAAAATTCGCAAAACTATTTGATGGTGTCCGTCACGACAGTGGTGATGCCCTGGAGTTTGCAGATAAAACAATTGCTCACTATCAGAAAAATGGGATCAATCCAATGTTTAAATATATTATTTTCTCTGATGCTTTAAACCTTGAAAAGGTGGAAGAAATTACCAATTACTGCAGGGGAAAAATCGGAATCTCTTTTGGAATAGGAACCAACCTTACGAATGATGTCGGATTAAAGCCAATGAATATTGTGATGAAGCTGATTGGAGTACAGGCACCTAATAAAGAATGGATCCCAACCGTAAAACTTTCTGATGAACATGGAAAATATACTGGAGATCCAAAGATGATTGAATTGGCTAAAGAATTTTTAAGAATAAAAGATTAGTTATAAAACTAAATCTAAGTAAAAATTTCAACAATCAACTTCATACCCACTCGCTCACTCAAAATTTACAAAACAACTATTACTGTGATAGTTATTGAAAAATCACGAAAACAACCGAACTATCACAGTAATTCACAGTAGTAGACAAAAAACACTAAATATTAAAAACTCAATAAAAAAAACAACAAAACTACATCTATTTGATTATCAATAATTAAAAATGTTATTTATTTGTTAATTTCATTAAATATTGTTACATTCGGTAAAACAAAAAACTTTATTTTATGAAAAAATTACTATTCTTGAGTTTCGCCGCATTGTCAATTATGGGCAGTGCACAGATTTTAGTTACAGAAAGCTTTGAAAACCCTACTTATCCCGGATTCGCAATAAGCGGGGGATATACGGATACCTCAGGTGTTTATACAGGCACCGCTGCTTGTGATGGTTCTGCATTTATAGGAGCTGAAATATGGGGAGGTTCTTCTCTTGCTGGAAGAACTGTCAATTTAGTTTATACCAAACCAGCAACTATGACTGCTAATGGTAAAAAAATTGACATTACATTTTCTTATTCTATCCTTGCCTATGATGATAGCAGCAGTATAGGAGGCACCTTAAGTGTGGCTTATTCTACTAATGGGGGCACGTCTTACACCCCTGTTAGCGGTACTATTACATTGGCAACTACCGATACAACCTGTGCAACATTTACAGGCACTATTCCTGAATCGGCTAATGTGAATGGAAACTTCATGCTAAGAATACAAACTATAGGAACGAGTGGTTCAACCTATGATTTTTATAGTTTTATAGACAATGTACGTATTAAACAAGAAGTAACTGCCGCTCCGGCATGTACTACGATAAGCAGTCCTACAAACGCAGCAACAGGTGTTTCGGTACGTCCACAGATTACTTGGGGCGCTGTAGCAGGAGCTGAATCTTATAAATTAAAAATTGGTACCACATCAGGAAGTTCAAATATCTATTCAGGAACTACCTCCAATACATCCTTCACCCCTGCTCTATCAGGTTTATTCCCAGTAAATACAACCCTTTACGCATCTGTTACTCCAAGTAATGCTTTAGGAGACGCTACAGGATGTCAGGAAATATCTTTTACAACAGGAACTAATTCTATTGCTCCTTACTGTGGTCCTCTTGTTGCTAAAATGGGAATTTATGGCATCACTAAGGTTCAGTACAGTAACTTGAACAGTCCATCTACATCTACAACTATTGCGCATGAGGATTTTACCAATAAAGTAGCAACAGTTTCCAGAGGAACCAGTTATCCGCTCGTTCTTGAAGGAGCCGGTTTAGGAACTAATAACCGTTTTGGATTTACAGTATTTATTGACTGGAATCAAAATGGAAGCTTTGCCGATCCTGGAGAAGCCTATTTTGTAACTTCCGATTTTGCGGGGGGAGCAGCAGGAACAGGTAGCTCAATTATAGTCAATAAAAACATTCCAGTACCCGCTACCGCTACGTTAGGCAATACCAGAATGAGAGTGAAGTATCAATTTAACAGCTCAACCACTTCTGTGAGAACAGAATTATCAGATCCATGCAGTGATGTAAGTGAAGGACAAGTAGAAGATTATACTATTACGGTAAATGATGTTGTACTTGCAACCTCAGAAACTGGTATAAATAAAAAATCAGAGATCTCGATCTACCCTAATCCATTTAAAGATATTTTAAAAATATCCGACATAAAAGGAGTAAAAGCGATCACTGTAACTGACATTGCCGGAAGACAGCTAAAAACACTTAAAGCCAGCAATGAAATTAACCTTTCTGATCTAGGTTCAGGTCTTTATCTAATCGGTCTTCAAATGGAAGATGGAAATGTAAAAACATTGAAAGCCATTAAGAAATAAACATATTCTAAAATAAATTGAAAAAGCGACAGTACATCTGTCGCTTTTATTTTGTATACTTCGTCTACTCTATTTATAAAATAAAATACTATGATATCAAAAGCTCTATTCGCCATCGCTTTACTTCTCTTCACACTATCTTTTGCACAGGAAAAGAAGAAAGAAAAACCAAAGTTCAACCAGGAGCTGGCTACTTCACTTGGAGCAGATCAATATGGTATGAAACCTTATACTATTGTGATGCTGACTACTGGTACTGCAAAAATTGAGGACAAAGCCAAAATGAGCAATCTGATGAAGGGACACATGACCAATATTGGAAAACTGGCTGATGAGGGGAAGATAATTGTAGCCGGACCTTTCCTCGAAAAGAACAAAGAAAACTACCGTGGTATGTTTATTTTCAATACAAAATCTAAGGAAGAAGCAGAACAATGGGTAAAAACAGACCCTGCAGTTCAGGCAGGAGTTTTCAGTTATGAGATCTTCCCCTGGTATGGCTCAGCGGCATTACCTCTATATCTTAAGCATCATGAAGAAATTTCAAAAGAAAATCCTTAAAAAAATAAAATCCCTCTAATGGAGGGATTTTGTATTGTTAGTCAAAACAAATAAATGGTTTTCTAGGTGGATAGCAACAATAAGGGTTACTACAGAATGTATAGCCGGCAGGGCAACCTCCATCTACAGGTGTTTCGCATGCTACTGCTGCACCTCCTAAAACAGTTTTCAACTCTTTTCTGTTTAAGTTTTTTAAATTTTTCATAGGTATTTAGTTTGGTTTTAATTTCCTACTCTTAAGATTTTCGGATTCGTCTTTTATTTCTCTTTAATTGGAAATAAATATACAATTTATTTTTTAATCAGCTAAATTTCAAATAATTATCAATAAATATATCATTATATCTATTGTTTTAATGAATTAATATAATTATTTTAGCATATAACAAAATGAACTTACAAGACTGTTTGTAAGCAAACTAAAACCATTGTTAAACTAAAAAAATTAATTCCATGAAAAAAATGAAAACTTCAAAACTTTCGAGACCAGAGCTGAAAGAAGTAATCGGAGGGTATTTGCATCTGCCAGAATGTCCCGGAGGATGCCCTGGTGAAGGCATGATCAGATGTCCTGACGGCTCAACGACTATGACTAATTTTATATGTATGGGCGGAAGATGTGAACCTGCTGCAAGATGCAAACCATTGGTTCTTGAACCTTTTCCAGATCCAATTATAGTTACTCCTTAATTCGGGTAATAATAAATAAGGTGAGCTTTTAGGCTCACTTTTTTAATATCCAAAGGTTCTTCTATAGGTGTCCAAAAGCGATACATTACCGATCGCAGGTTTTTACTATCTTTAAATAAACAAAAAACCACCATGAAAACCATTGAAGAAGTTCTGAAAAAACTTGATGAAATTATCATCTGGTGCAAAGAGAACAAAAGCCCCGCAGGATATTTTGCCTGTACTTACCGAATTATGACGGCGCAGGTTTTAAAAGGGATACAACAAAAAAAGTTTGAAGATAATCCCAGAATGATACTGCTTGACATCGCTTTTGCACAACGATACCTTGAAGCATGGGAAAGCTACACTCATGGTAAAAAATGTACTAATTCCTGGTATATTGCTTTTGAAGCCACAACGAATAAAGATCTTCTCATCTTACAGCATATTTTTCTGGGAATGAATGCTCATATTAATTTGGATCTGGGAATCTCTGCCGCTTCCATTATGCCCTACCGGAAAATTAATCCTTTAAAAATGGACTTTGGAAATATTAATACTGTTATTGCCTCTATTAATCAGAAAGTACAGGATTCTCTGAACCAAATATGCTATCCCGTACAACTCATTGATCAGATTTCCAACGGAAAAGACAATGCCATTTTGGATTTTGCTATTTCCAAAGCCAGAGATACTTCATGGGCAACAGCTGTGATTGCATCCAATACGCCTAATTTTCTAAGAGAACAGGTCATTAATATTGTAGATTATGCAGCTGCAAAAGTCGCTACACAGATCTTAAACCCCAAAATCCTTACTCCTACTCTTCTCAAAGAACTGAAGAAATGTGAAAGCAATGATGTGGTAAAGAATATCGAAATTCTGGAATCTACGAAATCCTTTTAAGCCAAAAAAGGCTGGGATCTTCCTCACGGATCCCAGCCAAATAATGAACAAATGAAAAGAAACTATAGTGTTTCCTTATTCTTTTTACGGTAAGCATAATAGAACACAATTGGTAATATGGTAAATGAAAGCAGCATACAGATAATTAATCCACCAACAATCATAATGGCCAAAGGTTTTTGAATTTCGGATCCCATTCCGTTGGACATTGCTGCCGGAAGAAGTCCCATAGATCCCATTAATGCAATCATCACTACCGGACGAATTCTGCTTTTCACTCCTTCAGAAATGGATTCTTTAAGTGACATTCTATTCTGGAGATTCTCTTTCATCACACCGATCAGAACGATCCCATCAATAGTAGCGACACCGAAAAGGATAATAAAACCGATTCCCGCTGAGATTCCAAAAATGGTTCCTGTAAACCAAAGGGATAAAAATCCGCCGATGAATGCAAAGGCTAATGTAATAGAAGAGATCAGGGTATCTTTTACATTCCCAAAGTTGAAATACAACAGCATCAGAATAAGCACAAGCGAAATAGGAACAACCATCGCCAATTGCTTAGCTGCTCTTTCTTTACTTTCGAATTCGCCTGCCCAAGTCATCTTGTGGCTTTTCGGAAGTTTCACCTCTTTATCCACTTTTTCTTTTGCTTCCTTAATAGTGCTTCCCAGGTCACGCCCTTCAATATTAAATCCTACCCCAATGTATCTGCTGTTTCCTTCACGATAAATGAATGATGGCCCGGTATGATAGTCAATCGTTGCAATTTCCTTTAATGGAACTTTTTTATTATCCTGAGTTGGGATCAGAATATTTCCCATTTTTTCAGGGGTGTCACGATATTGTTTTTCGAATCTCAGCATCACATCAAACATTCTTTCTTCTTCATAGAACTTGGTAGCAGCCTGTCCGCCAATGGTCATTTCAATCACCGCTTGGGCATCTGCTGTGGAAATTCCGTATTTTGCCATTTTGGAATCGTGGAGCTGTATCCTCAATTCAGGAAGGCCAATATTTTTAAAGACATTTACATCTGAAATTCCAGGAACCGTTCTGATAGAATTAGCAACCTGATTGGCATAATTTTCAAGTTCAAATAAATTGTTTCCGAATATTTTAATCACCAGTGGTGCTTTTACTCCGGCTACATATTCTTCCACATTATCCTGAATCGGCTGACTGAATCCAAAATTAATTCCCGGATATTTTTCAAGGGAGACTCTCATTTCTTCAAGAAGCTCATCTTTGGATATCTTTTTCTTCCATTCATTTTCCGGTTTCAGCTGGATATTAAACTCAATATTAAAGAATCCTGTAGGGTCTGTTCCGTCATTAGGACGTCCTGTCTGTGTCATTACGAATTTCACTTCATCATACTTCATTAAAATCTCCTTCATCTCTTTGGTTAACCGAACAGATTCATCCAGATTCACACTATTTGGAAGAGTGGCACGTACATAAATAGCACCTTCATTCAGCTTAGGTAAGAATTCTGAACCGTAGTTGGAAAATCTCCACCCACAAAGTGCAAGCAAGGCTACAAAACCGATCATAAATCCTTTCTTATAACGAACACTGAATTCATAAATTCTATAAATATTTACCTTAAAGAATCTTGAAATAAAGTTTTCTTTTTCTTCAATATTTTTAGTTAACAAAAGCTTACACATTGCCGGAACATAGGTCAAGCTCAGGATTAATGAACCTAGCAGCGCATATCCTAATGTAAAGGCTAAAGGAGAGAACATTTTACCTTCCACTTTCTGGAAAGAGAAGATAGGCATCAAAGCTACAATCAGGATCAATAAGGCAAAGAAAATATAGCTTGCCACACTTCCTGCACTTTTCTTAATGATTCCCAGTTTGGAAATTTTATTGAATCTCTTTAATCCAATCTTCTTGGCCTTCAGTTCTAGGGCGACAAACACATGTTCGACGATGACGAGAGTTCCTTCCAACAACAGCCCGAAATCCAATGCTCCCATCGAAATAAGGTTAGCCGGAAGTCCTTGAATTTTCAGCATAATAATGGCAAAAAGGAAAGCCAATGGAATTACTGATGCTACAATAAACGTTGTTCGCCAATTGTAAAGAAAGATGAATACAATAATGGAAACCAGAATAACTCCTTCAATCAGGTTTTTGGAAACAGTATGAACGGTTGTATTTACCAATTCTGTACGATCAATGATGGGAACAATCTGAACATCTCCAGGTAATTCTCCGCCATTCAATTCCTCTATTCTGTCTTTAAGTCTTGCAATTACCTCACTTGGATTTTCTCCACGAAGCATGATAACAATTCCTTCTACAACATCATTTTCTTTATTATATCCTACCTGTCCCAATCTTGGTTTTGCTGATATTTTAACTTCAGCAACGTGTTTTACCAGAATAGGTGTAGAACCTTTTACTTCAATCTTAATATTTTCAATATCCTCTTTCTTTTCCAAAAGACCAATCCCCCGCACCACATAAGCCTGATCTCCTTTTGCTACAACATCACCACCTACATTAATATTACTCTTCGAAACTGCTTCATACACATCCAGGGGGGAAAGGTCGTAATTGTGTAATTCTGTAGGATTAATTTTTATTTCATACGTTTTTTCTTCACCACCAAAACTCACGACATCAGCAACGCCAGGAACAGCCAACAACTCTCTTTCAACCACCCAATCCTGAATAGCAGTGACTTCTTTTATCGGTAATTTACTCTTGATAATATATCGGTAAATCTCACCGGTAGCTCCTGATGGAGGCTCAATACTGTATTCTGCACCCGAGGGAAGATTTACATTTCCCAGCTTATTGGATGCATATTGCTGTGCATAAAAATCATTGACATGGTCATCGAAAATCACCGTCACCACAGATAATCCGAACAGGGAAATAGACCGTACCGAAGTTTTATTCGGAATAGCATTCATTTCCTTGGAAATTGGTAATGTGACAAACTTTTCTATTTCCTCAGCACTTCTTCCCGGCCATTGAGTAATGACCCTCACTCTGGTATTGGTAACATCCGGAAATGCTTCAATCGGAGTGTGCATATAGGAATAGATTCCTCCAAGCAACAACATAAATGTTCCCAAAAGAACGATCAATGAGTTTTTTAAAGAGAAGGAAACTATATTCTGTACAAATTTTCGCATTACTTCTTAGAATTATTTAATTGGTTTTTCAGGTTCTCATAAATCAACAATCCATTGGAAGCAATTACATTTTCTCCCTGCTTCAGATCTCCTTCTACATATATATACTGACTATTTGAAGCAATCTCTGTTACAGGTCTTATCTCCAGCTCGCAGTCTTTTTTATATACTACAACATAGCTTTGATTATTATCGAAGATCAAAGCTTTCGCAGGAATAGCCAAAGCGCTTTTATTTTGTGAATTAACTGGCAGTACAACATCGGCAGACATTCCCGGTCTAAGCTTCATACCGTTATTATCCATGATAATTTTTGCTTTTAATACCCTCTCATTTTCATTAAAAACCTGAGATATATTATTGATCTTTCCTGCAAAACTGTCATCAGGATAAGCCAATGTTTTTACCACTACCGGCTGATCTACATAAACATGCCTCATATTGGTAGCATATACATTAGCCATCACCCAGACTTTATCCAGATTGGAAATGGTAAAAAGCTGATCACCCCCTGCTGTTACGGGCATTCCTTTAGAAACATTTTTAGAAATAACATATCCATCTGCAGGTGCCTTAATCTGAATGGTGTTTCCCCCCGCAGAATACAATTGCATATTCTTGTGAGTCTTTGAAATATTAGACTGAAGGATTGTCACTTCAGCTCTTGCTTCCTGAAGATCTTTCTGAGAGGCAATATCATCTTTATACATTGCTTCTACAGAGGCTAATTTTCTTTTAGCTACTGCAAGCTGGGCTTGTAATGTTTGAGTGTCATCCTGCATTTCATTAACCGCTGTACTTTTTACAGAAGCCAGAACCTGCCCTTTTTTCACATAATCTCCAAGAGAAAAATAGGTATCAGTTACCACTCCATCCACGAGACTTACAAAGGGAACTGTTTTATCAGAGTTACTTTCCACTTCTCCGGTGAGGGTTATACTTTCTTCAATAGGAAGCATTTCCGCCTTAGCCAGTTTAATATCTTTTTTAAGTTCTTTGTTGAGGCAATATCCTTTTTCAATTTCATGAGTTGGTTTTTCATCCTTACAACCCGTAAGCGTTACCAGGGCTGACAGATAAATTACTGCGATATATTTAGTAGTGTTCATTTTCATAAGTAGAGGTTTGTATTTTTTTGGAGTCGTGGTTTATAAATCCTGTCCTACCACATATTGCAGGTTTTCATAATATTGATTAAGCTCTTTTTTAGTATCTAGTATGATCATTTTGTTGCTGATGTAGGCTTCAAGAAAATCCATATACTCCAGCATGCTGATATTTCTTAGTCTGAAGTTCTTTTCATGACTCACTAATAAACCATCCAGTGTAGATTCGTAGGAATCATCAATTTCTTCAGAGACTTCTTGAGTACGGATATAGTTTCTGAAAACAGAGACAATTTCATTCTCTGATTTCAGCTGATTTTTACGGATTTCATTTTTACTTTTTTCAATCTCGAGCTTAGCCTCCTGAATATTCCCTTTATTTCTGTCGAAGATGGGAAGATCTACTGAGACTCCTAATCCAATAAAATCTTTCATAATATTTCCGCCACGGTCATAGCCAATGGAAACGGCCACATCTGGAGTTTTCATTGCATTTTGAATTTCAAGATTTTTGCTGGCATGCTTCTCTTTATTTTTAGAGATCATAATGTCCGGGCGATTTTCTTTTGCTTTTTCCAGCCATTGCGTAAGTTCAAGTTCTGAAAGCTGCTTTTCCGGCATGGTAAACGAATCCGAAATCATAAGGTAAGAATGAGCCGGAATCATCAGTAAAGCTTTTAGTTCCGCTTGTTGATCTTCAATTTCCTGCTTCAATGACACAAGCTTTTTCTTAAATTCAATTTCTTGTGCCTTCAAACGGATATATTCAGCCTTACTGATATTTCCCAAGGTTAATTGGTTATTGTAAGACTTGGTTAATTTTTCGATGGAAGCGATCTGCCCCTGATATATCTTTTGCTGTTCTTGATTATATAAAATATCGGTAATTGAATTTCTCAAAGTTTTTTTCAGCTCACGCAATACTTCCTGTAATTCGTATTTTTCGCCTTCTACTTCAATTTTCTGCAATTCAATATTTTTTCTTCGTTTCCCGGCAGTCTGAATGACCTGTTCTATTTCGGCAGAGATCTGGGTGTTCTTTCCCCAATTTCCAATCAATGCGGGCTGCTCTTCAATATCATAAGTTCTCCAGAGGTTTACCTCACTAATGCTTAGCTTAGGATTAGGCCAGTATTTTGCCTGAAGTGCTCTGGCTTCCGCCTGAGAAATCTCCAGTTTTTGGGCAATAATATCGAGGTTTTTGTCCAAAAAAATTGCCTCAGCTTCCTTTCTGCTGATCTTCAGAGTATCTGAAACCTGTGCCGAAAAAAAACTGAAACAATGAATATAAAAAAGTGTAAAAAAAATCTTCTTCAAGGTCTCTTATTTTAAGACCACAAAGCTATTCTCCTAATATTAGAGCCAATTTCGAATGAAATTAAAATTCAGTTAGGCTAACATTAGAGTTTGATTAGAATAGGTTGGGATTTATTTTAAGTCCCTCGCAGATTAGGGAGGTTATGCAGATCTTTTTTAACACAAATGCTCTTCACAAATAGCACAATTTTATATTGTTAAGAATTTACCTGTGAACATCTACGAGACCTCTGAAAAATAAACTTAATTAGCTTTTTAAGAAAATTGATGAACCACAAAAGTTTTTAAATACTTAAGTGATTTTAAGATAAATACATATCGTATAAGAAGTACACATCAGTTTTTGAAAATCGTTGATTTCCATATTCGAAAACATCTGCGGAATCTGCTAAATCCGCGAGAGATTAACATCAATAGAAACGGACTTTAATCCACTTATATTTAAATTAGAATTCCAATGGCTTTAGCCAAAACCCAGTTTTAAAGAGTAACAGGAAATACAAGCATGACATTCGTCCCTACATCTACTTTAGAATCAATTTTCATAGTAATATGATGGTGGTCAAAAATACTTTTAGACAAAGACAGTCCAATCCCGCTGCCTTTAACTCCATCTACGTTCTTTCCTCTGTAGAATGTTTCGGTAATTTTCGCCAGATCATCCGTAGGAATTCCTTTTCCTTGGTCTTTCACCTCAATATTCAGTTGATTATTCTTTTCAGACAAAATGATATCTACAGAATGGTCACGGGAATACTTAATTGCATTTTCTACAATATTATATAATGCTAAATAGAGAAGTGTTTCGTTCCCGGGAAATTCTAATAGAGAAGATTTTGTGACTTGAAGCTGTATTTTAATATTGGAATGATTTTCCTTTGCTTTACCTTCCAGCTTTTCGTAAATCTTCCAAATCAATTCATCTATTCTTACCTGCTTATGAGAAGATTCAAGCTTGGTCATTCCTGACATCAGAAGAAGATTATTAAGAATATTTTCAATCTCATAAACATTATCCAGAGATTCTTTGGCTACTTTTTTATATTCTTCAGGAGTTCTGTCTTTTTGAGCAAATACTTCAAGGTTTCCGGAGATAGCAGCTAAAGGCGTTTTAAACTCATGAGATACATAGTTGATGAAATTCTGCTGTAACAGTACATTTTCAGAAATTCTGCCCAATAATTTATTATAAGATTTGATCAGATCCTCAATTTCATCATTGGTATTGGTGGAAGTAATGGCTGTAGAAATATTATTATACTCCACTTTATTGATTCTTTCTACCACATTAGAAATGGGTTTATAAACAATCTTTGACAGATATCGGCTTAAAAAATAAATAGCCAGCAACCCAATAATCAACACAGAAAGCATAATGATAGAAAGCCTCCAAATCTGTGATTGAAATGAATCATTCGGAGATTTTACAAAAACCACAAAGTCCCCTTGATTATCAGGGTAAAAAATCCCGTAATAGAATTGATTACCAGACATAAACTGTGTTCCTTTATTATTTCTTGCCGCTTGTATATGAATGGGTTTGATATTTTCATCGTTCAGATTTTGCCCAAATGTCACCTCATTATTTTGATTATAAACTGCTACCTGATTATTTTGAATAAGATGCTTATACTCCTGTTTAATCTGAGCATGTCTATCTTTTGGTAATTCATCTTTTTCAAGATAATAAATCGCAGAAATCAGAGCTGCATTTCTAAGCTTTTCAAAATAAAAGATCTTCGTACTGTCATAATAGGCAAAAAATATCACCGCAGATGTGATGATAGAAACAATCCCGAATGAAAGACTGGAAATAAGGGTAAACCTGTTCCTAAGTGTCATTTTAATCTTTAATTAAATATCCTGTTCCCTTAACGGTATGAATAATTTTCTGTTCTGTTTCATCAATTTTATTACGAACGTAGGAAATATATACATCCACCACATTCGTAGTATTATCAAAATCAATTCCCCAAACATTATGCAAAATCTGGGTTCTGCTCACTACTTTATTTTTATTCTCCATCAGAAAAGTAAAAAGTTTGTATTCTGTAGGAGAAAATTCAATCTCTTTATCATTCTGCGTGACCTTATGAAGATCTGTATCTATGATGATACTTCCACAAGACAGATATTGATCCTCTTTTTGGTAACTGAGTTTATTTCTTCGTGTCAACGCCTTAATCCTTGAGATCAATTCTTCAAAATGAAAAGGTTTGGACAAATAGTCATCTGCTCCCAGATCCAGCATTTTAATTTTATCATCTGGACTATTTAATGCACTTAATACCAAGATCGGAGTGTAATTCCCTTTAAACCTTATCATTTGAGTAAGTTGCATTCCATCCAACCCGGGAAGCATAATATCCATTAATATAATATCAAAATCATAAGTATGAAGAATTTCTCTGGCTTTTTCACCGGAATCAGCAAGCGTCATATGATAACCGGCTTCGGAAAGTCCTTTCAACAGGAAGCTGCTAATTCTCTGATCGTCCTCTACCAATAAGATATTCATAATGTTTCTGAAATTTCCCATAAATATAAGGATTCTTGCCGAAGAGAAGAAGCCAGAAGAAGGATGCACGAGTTTTTCCAGGCTTGAGTAAATGATAAGAACCTTCTTCCGGAAATTCATAACTTGGTATTAACTTCCAGCCTTTTTTGCTAATTTTGAAGAATGGAGATGACCTATTTAATTATTGGATGTATTGTTGGCGGAGCCTTGGGAGCCATTATCTTATACTTTGCCTTGAAATCGTCTATGGTTTCAAGAAGCTCTTATGATGAGCTTAACTTCTTACACATCAAAAACAAATCGGATCTTGAAAATGCAAACAAAAGAGTTCAGGAACTCGATCATAATCTCAACAAAGAAAAGGAACTCAATATCCAACATCAGGATCTTCTGAATGATCTGAAAAATGAATTTGCCAAACTTTCGGCACAACACTCTTCATTAAACAGTCAATTTCAGGAGCAAAAACAATTAACCTTAAAACAGGAATTTCAAATAGAGACTCTTATTGCTGAAAAACAGGATTTTTTTGCTAAAAACTCAGAACTTTCTGCTCAGAATGAAAACCTTCAAAAGTTACTGGATACTCAAAAGGGAGAGATCACCAAAATACAGGAAGAATCTAAACTGCAATTTGAAAATCTGGCCAATAAGATTTTAGAAGAAAAAACAGAAAAATTCACCACCTTAAATCAAAATAATCTAAAAAACATTCTTGAACCTTTTCAGGAAAAAATCACTGATTTGAAAAACAGAGTGAATGAGGCTTATGAAAAGGAAAATAAAGAGCGTTTCTCTCTTGCTGAGAAAGTAAAAGAACTTGCGGAACTGAACCAGCAAATCTCTGAAGATGCAAAAAAATTAACCCGAGCCTTGAAAGGTGAAAGTAAAACCCAGGGAAATTGGGGCGAAATGATTCTGGAAAGTATCCTGGAAAAATCAGGGTTGGTAAAAGGAAGGGAATATTTCCTGGAACATGAGCTTCGCGATGAAGATAACAAAGCATTATTCTCAGAATTTTCGGGTAAAAAAATGCGTCCTGATGCCGTCGTAAAATATCCGGATGAAAGAAATGTTATTATTGACTCTAAGGTTTCTCTTACCGCTTTCACAGAATTGGTAGATGAAACCGATCAGGATGTTTATACCATGAAGCTTAATCAGCATTTGAGCTCTATCAAAAATCACATTATGCAGCTTAGTCAAAAAGCTTATGATGACTATGGCAAATCACTGGATTTTGTGATGATGTTCATCCCAAGTGAACCCGCTTATATTGCAGCTATGCAGGCAGACCAAAATCTTTGGAACTATGCCTATGAAAGAAGAATTTTGTTATTAAATCCCAGCAATCTTATCACTTCTTTAAAACTGATTGCCGATCTTTGGAAACGGGAATATCAGAACAAAAATGCGCTTGAAATTGCTGACAGGGGAGCCCGATTATATGATAAATTTGTTGGATTTGTGGATAATCTTGAAAAAGTAGGCCGTAATCTCGACCTTGCCAAAAATGTTTACAATGATGCTTACAAGCAACTTTACACTGGAAATGATAATCTTGTGATCCAGACTCAGAAACTGAAGTCATTAGGTATAAAAAATAAAAAAGATCTACCTCAAAGCCTTATTGACAACAGTAATATAATAGAATAAAAAACAAATACTATGAAAAAACCAACTCTCATCTTGTTAATATGTCTTATTCTTTATTTTACCTCACTTCCATTCACCGCTGTGTATGCTCAAGACCATGAAATGAGTGGATTTGCTTGTGCTCTTTTAGGCTGGGCAGAAATGGATGGTGGCGGAATAGCCTGGATGGCCAATCCCCTGCTTTTCATCGGGGCATTCTTTTTACTACTGAAGAAAACAAAAATATCAGCAGTGATCAGCCTTATTGCATTTGGACTCACCTTTTGTTATTTATCCGTAGGTGAAATTACAGTGAATGAAGCAGGGCACAAATTCCCGATAACAGGATATGGCCCGGGATACTTTCTCTGGATCGCAAGTTGTTTTTCACTATTGATTGGAAGTATTATTCTTATCAAAACACCTGAGAAAATCCAGGAGCAGCATTAATGCTTTAAAAACCAAAAGAGGCAATCTTTTGTTCAACAAGAAATCTCTTCATTTGATAAGTAATTTTATATAATTTTACAAAAGCTGATATAAAATATTCAGGATGATCTCATGAAATATCTGCCTTCTTTAAAATCACATTCTTACCCCAAGTCTGAGTCGTTTGCAGAAATTCTACTCTCTTCATTTGGAGCAGGAATTATTGTATACCTTTTTCTGATTATATTTCAACCCTTTGGAACTGAAAGCTTCCACCATCCTCATAAATATCTCCTTCTTTTTCCTTACACGATCATTTTTGGAGCTGTATTTTTTATTTCAAACCTTTACACTTCCCGTCTCAATGATTGGAATATAGGTTCAGAATTATTAAAAATACTGATCATATTATTCTTGGGATCTATCCTAGCCTATTTTTACAATTCATTAGTTATCAGCAGAGTTTCTCTTAGTTTTGAAAATTATGGATACATGTTCCTTTATTCCTTAGCAGTAGGCATTCCTATTTCTACTATTTATGTCTTATCAAGGTATATCTATTTAAAGAAAAGCCATGAAAATATTGCTCGAAACATTGCCCCAATTTTAAATGACAACACTGGAAATTCAAAGGCTGAAATATTGACCATTCTGGTGAACAACACAGAAATAGCAATTTCTACAGCTGATTTCTTATGTGCTCAATCCATGGAAAACTATTGTACTTTATACTATTTAGAAAATGATGAAGTAAAAAAACGACTATTGAGAATAAGCTTATCCAATATTTTACAGCAAACAGAAACTGATCTCATCAAGAAATGCCACCGCTCTTATATTATTAACCTTGAAAAAGTAAGAAATATAAAAGGTAACGCTCAGGGCTACAAACTAACATTACCCAAGATCGACTTTGAAGTTCCCGTTTCAAGAAGCTTCATATCTGCCATTATCCCTTTATTACAAGAGCTTAAGAAATAAAAGGTTGTCAATCGTCACTATTTCTTGACACCCATCACATTATTTTGATTCACTTTCCACAAAGCTCCACTTTTGCTCAAAAATATTTAACATGAGTAAAAACATTCGCTTCTTTTCTATCCTGATTTTAGGATTTATCATCTATTATTTCTTTGATTTATTTTGTTTTAAAAGCATTCAGAATTTCACAAAGGATCTATTTCACAGTAAAGCTCTAGCCCATGTAGTAGCCTACTCTATAACTTTGATTCCATTAATCATTACTTTAAAAATCCTATTTCCTAAAAAGAATATCCTTGATTTATTTTCCTTGAATCATTCAGTTGCTAAAGGTTTTTACTTAGCTTTTATCGGAACCTTACCCATGCTGATCGGATATGCAATACATTTCAGAATAATCAGTACATTCAATTTTGAATCTCTATTCATCAATACGATCTCTTCTGCTTTTTTTGAAGAAATAATATTCAGAAGCTTTCTTATCGGTACATTATATAGATTTACCAGACTTGGGTTCTATCTTCAATACTATTAGGATCATTACTCTTTGCCCAGGTACATTTATATCAAAGTCAAAATATCACAGAACTGATTGAAATATTTGCCATTACTTTTTTAGGCTCCGTATTTTTTGCATGGGTCTATTTTGAACAAAATTTTAATATTTGGGCAGCTATATCTCTTCATTTCCTCATGAATCTGTATTGGGAACTCTTCAATGTTTCAGATAATGTTTCCGGAAATACTTTTGGTAATCTGTATAAGTTACTGTCTATTGTATTGATTATTGGGATTACGATTTACGATAAAAAGAAGAACAAAAAACAATTTCAGATCACATGGAAGACTCTTTTTGTTAAAAGCAGGGAAATTCAATCATAAATTTTGCATAATTTTGCAAAATGTTGATAGAAAGTTTTCAAAACGAAAAAGTAAAAAATGTCACTAAATTACTTACTGACAATAGATTCCGTAAAAAATCAAACGTTTTTGTCGTAGAAGGGCAACAGGAAAATGCCAGAGCAATGCAATATGGCTTTGAACCTGTGGAATTCTTTATCTGTGAAAATATATTCAAAGAAAAACTTCCTGACGGAAGAATTCATTTCGTAAGTGACAAAGTGTATGAAAAAATAGCCTACAGAGGAAGTTCTGAAGGTATTATTGGAATATATCAGACAAAAGAAACGCCACTTTCATCTTACGTTCCAAAGGAAAACTCTACTATTATCATTGTTGAAGGAGTAGAAAAACCGGGTAATTTGGGGGCTATTTTGAGAAGTTGTGAAGCTTTTGGAATTGATGCTTTGATTGTTGCGGATGGAAAAACCGATTTTTATAATCCTAATGTGATCAGATCCAGTGTAGGTTGCCTGTTCGGAATGGAGGTTTATCAGGCTGAAAATGAAGAAACATTAGAATTTCTTCAGAAAAACAACTTCAACATCTATACAACTTTGATGGATGAGACCGCTGAAGATCTTTACAAAAGAGATTTCACACAACGTTCCGCTGTATTATTTGGAACAGAACATTCCGGATTAAGTGATTTCTGGATTGGAAAAGGTAAAAACACATTGATTCCGATGTCAGGAAGTATCGATTCATTGAATTTAAGTAATGCGGTAGCGATAACTTGTTATGAATCTTTAAAGCAAAAGAAAGGATAAGCACGAGAGTGCTGTCTTTGGGTAATTACTTTTGTTTTCTATACTATAGATTGCTTCACTTTCGGATTTGCAAGGACAGATAAGGGAGGTGTTGATAATAAAGCATAAAAAAACCGTTTCACTGGGAAACGGTTCTTTTATTTTTAAGCTTACGCTAGAATTATTTCTTAGCAGCATCTTTAGCAGCATCAGCAGCTCCTTTAGCAGCATCAGCAGCACCTTTAGCAGCGTCAGCAGCACCTTTAGCAGCATCTTTAGCAACTTCAGCTCCAGCAGCAGTAGTAGCAGCAGCAGCATCTTTAGTAGCTTCTACAGCAGTAGTTGCAGCAGAATCAACAACTTTAGCAGCAGAATCAGTAACTACAGCAGCAGAATCAGCTACGTTAGCAGCAGCAGAATCAGTTGTACCTTCAGTAGCTGTAGCGTCAGTTTTTTTACAAGCAACTAGAGAGATTGCAGCGATAGCAGCTACGAATAATGACTTTTTCATAATAAATTAAATTTAATTTTGTTAATATTGTTTTATAAAATTTTCTTCTGTTCTGTTATTTGAACAAGACAAAGGTATAGCAGTTAGGAAATTTGTTTATGAAAAATAATTGTAATACCTTTGTAAAATAGTTTTACAAAAAAAGACAACTGATAATCAACAATTTAATTATTTTAAAAAAAATTGACAGATTTAGATCTATTACACTTTGAACAACTAAAAAAGGACGTTCAGGGTCAATATTTAAAAGAACATACCCCTTCTCAGGATGACATATCCAAATGGAAGGGTATAGATATCATATATTTTCAGGAAGACCTGCGCAAAAAAGCCAAAGGAAACATCAGCGAAAAGTCATTTTATACCTATTTCAAAACTTCACCAGTTATCAAATTACCCAGAATTGATATGCTCAATTTATTGAGTATTTATGCGGGTTACGACTCATGGTACGATTTCAAGAAACAACATCTTTTTGCTGGAGAATTGCTGCAGGAAATTGAAAATCTTGAGGAAGAAGAAATCAATGAATTAGAAAAAACAGTTTCTTCAGCTCCTGATCTTCCAAAAACTGAAATTCAGCCTCAAAAAACCGAAATTCAGCCCATCGAAAATACTGATTTACAAAAATCAAACACTGAAAATCAACAAATTAAAAAAAATCCAATCAACTCAAGTGAAGTTGAAATTTCAACTGTTACAACGAAGAAAAATTTCTTCAAAAAGAACGCTTGGGCATTGATCACTTCCGTTTTAATTGCCATAACCGGTTTACTTGGGTTTAAAGATGTACTTTTTTCTAAAAGTTATACGTACTGTTTTATTGATAAAGACAGAGGTGTTTCTGTGATCAATACCTTAGAGATTATGGTGATCAAGGAAAATGAATCGCCATTGATGTATAAAATAAAACCTGGAGAGTGTTTTTCATATTCTACGAAAGATAAAAATCTGAAAATGAAAATCAGCGCTCCTTTCTATGAACCATTGGAAGTCAACAGAAATCTAGAAAATGCCCCTGAAGAAGAAAAAATAGAACTCAAGCCGGATGATTATAAAATGGCTGTTTATTATTTCTCCGTAAAAGATATTAAGAATGGGAATCCTGAAGAGCAGGTAGCCCTGATCAAACAAAAGAGAAATCAACTGGAAAACCTGATCAGCAATAATGCCATCATTTATCAGGTTTATGACAACAACACCTATGGTATTGAAAGACTAGACAAACAAAAGTATATTACCCTCGTTACCACTCCTACTACATCATTAAAAAATCTGAATGTAATAGAAATGAAAAAAGACAATAACGGTAAGATCATATCCATTAAATTCAAAATTACCACCACAGATGAAAAGAATAAATAATTTTTTAATTTTCACGGTGCTCCTGACTTTATTTGTTGCCTGTAATAAAAAAACGGAAGCAAGTGACCTTGACAAACTACGAAACAGCAATAATACAAAGAGCTACCCTGCCGTACAGATGGATAGTATGCAGGCTATTAACTCTATTACAAAACAAAAGGTTCAGGAACTCCTTGACCTGTCTACTCTATACATTAATGGTAATAGAAATACAGAAGTAGATAGTTTTATCTATTCCCAAATGGAAAGTTATTTCCACAAGCCTGATTCTATGACATTCAAAAGGATGTTTAAAGAACTGGACAGTATGAAAGTAAAAACGGCCAAAGTAAATGACCTTAACGTTTATAAGGAATTCTACAAAAAAGATACACTCGATTATGCCAAGTTCAATGTTGAATATTTTGATGATAAAAACAAATCATTAGGCAACTTTGAAAAGAATGCTCAGTATATATTGCTGTCAACATCAAAGCTAAAAAAGGAATTCAAGTTTTATTTCTTAGACTTCTATTCCAAACCACTTAAGAAAGACAGTACCTCGGTAGGGGTTACCAAATAGTCTAGCGGAATATCATTTTCCCAGACATCATCAATATATTCATCGGGGTCAAAATAATTGACCCCGATTTTTTTTGTCTCCGGAGATACACTTTGAAAAAGGCCATCGTAGAAACCTTTTCCATAACCTACCCTATTCCCTTTTCTATCACAATACAAAAGCGGAGTAATCACATAATCAAAATTTGTTTCTCCTGAATCTTCATTAGAAACAGGTTCTGAAATTCCCCAACTATTGGTTTCAAAGACAGTATCACTGAAGACTTCAATATTAATAAGTTTATCAACGATAATCTTAGGCACAAAGACCCTGATATTATGCTCTAAAAAATATTGGATGAAGATTTGGGTATCAATCTCATTAAACTTCTCAATAGGGACGAAAATATGGATCTTTTGAGCGATCTGCGGCTCAAAGTAAGCCATGAAGTTTTGAAAGATCTTTTCAGATAACAAGAAAGCCTCATCACGAGACAAGGCTTTTCTTTTTTGCATATATTTTTTTCTAAGCTCAGCTTTCAACATAAGAGTATATTATTTTTACTGAACGAATTCTTTTAGATTATACGTTTTCAGCAGGTTCAAGAATCTTATACAATTTATCAGATAAACGAACTCTAAACGGAATCTCAAAAGTGATTTGATCTCCCTGCTTTGCCGTTTCACAGGGTCCGCCATTTGCATAAATCTGAGTGATTGTAAGTTCCTGATCACCTGTTGTAGGTCCAGAGATCAACACCTTATCTCCTACTGACAGTTCTTTATTTTCAATTAAAAACTGTCCGATTTTTGATTTTGAGAAATAATGTTCTGCTTTTCCAACCAAAACTTTTTTAACAGATATCTTCTGACGGATATTTTTAGTTTCTGCTTTTGCCAAAGGAGCCTTAGGTAAATCACCTGAGTTTTTAAACTTCAAAGCATCAGATTTTCCTTTTCTGAACACTTTATTCCCCACTTGTAAGCCCTTTCTTAATTGCACTTGTTCGTCCCAAGGTAAATGGATCGTATCCAAACATTCTGTAGAACAACAGTTTTCCATTGCAGCTTTACATTCGTCACACTGAATAAATAACAAGTGACAAGCATCATTGGCACAATTGGTATGATTATCACAAGGTTTCCACATTGGTGGCATTGCGAAATAATGTCATCTGTAATTCTTTCTCCTAAACGGTGATCGAATACGAAATTCTTACCAATGAATTTACTTTCTATCCCTTCATCTTTAATCTGACGGGTATATTCAATGATTCCACCTTCTAATTGGAATACATTTTTGAAACCTTGATGTTTGAAATACGCACTGGCTTTTTCACAACGGATACCTCCGGTACAATACATCAATAGATTCTTATCTTCTTTAAAATCTTGTAATTGTTCATTGATGATCGGTAAACTTTCTCTAAAGTTTTCCACATCAGGAGTAATGGCACCTTCAAAATGCCCTACTTCACTTTCGTAGTGATTTCTGAAATCCACTACAATCGTATTAGGATCATCAAGCATATTATTAAATTCCTGGGCTTTCAGGTGAACCCCTTTGTTGGTAACATCGAAAGTATCATCATTAAGGCCGTCAGCAACAATTTTATGTCTTACTTTAATCGTTAACTTTAAAAAGGAATGATTGTCTTGCTCTACCGCAACATTCAAACGAATTCCTTGCATAAAGTCGTAAACTTCTAATGTATCGCGGAAAGCCTCAAATTGATCCGCAGGAACACTCATCTGAGCATTAATACCTTCATGGGCAACATAAATACGGCCAAGGGCATCAAGGGCATTCCAGGCTAAGAATAAGTCGTCACGAAATTTTTTGGGATCTTCAATTTTAGCGTACGCATAGAAAGATAAAGTAAGACGTTCCTTACCAGCTTCATCAATAAGTCTAGCTCTTTCTTCTGCGCTTAAGGTGTTATACAGTTGCATGCTATAAACGTTTTAAGTGAGAAAAATATTTTTGCAAAGATAAACATTTTCAAATTAACGGCTTTTTATCGGCTCAATGATAATTGACAATGATGGGTAACAAGGCAGGAATTGTATTTTATACTATCTTTATAAGGGCAACATTTTGTCATATTTCATTTAATTTTTTTTTAATTTTTGTTAATCTGAAGCTTAACAATTATGACATAATGCATAAAATGACACAATAGCCGTTAAATTTTAGTTAAAATTGAAACATAGCATACTAATTGCTTACTTATTTAACATTAAATTTGTTTACTCAAAAACATAAAAATAGAAATTAATTAATAAACAAGAAAGATATACAATGAAGAGTACTTTAAAAAAACTATTACCATTTGCAGTAGTCGGAGTTATCTCAGGAGCTACTACCGTTGGAGCTATACAATATTTCGGACATGGCTCCAATAATGGAGATCAATCTTATTTCACAACATCAGCCGCAAACACCTCCTTCGCAGGAATGAATACGGGTGCAGTAGGTGATGATTTTGTAAAGGCAGCTAAAACAACTGTTCCTGCTGTAGTTACCATTAAAAATTATCAAAGCAGAACAGCAAGCAGAGCCAGTGAACAGGATCTGTTCGACTATTTCTTCGGAGACCCGTTTGGAGGAAGAGGCCAGCAAAGACAAAAACAACAACAACAGGCTCCGGACAATATGCCTTCAGGGATGGGTTCAGGAGTAATTATCTCCCCGGACGGTTATATCATCTCGAATAATCACGTAGTAGCAGGTGCCAATAAACTTGAAGTGGTTCTGAGCAACAAAAAATCATATATCGCAACTTTAGTAGGTACTGACCCTAATACTGATATTTCTTTATTAAAAATTGAAGAAAAAGGACTTCCTTACTTAAACTTTGCTAACTCAGACAATATTGAAGTTGGACAATGGGTACTTGCCGTAGGAAATCCACTAGGATTAAATTCTACCGTAACAGCAGGTATTGTTTCTGCAAAAGGAAGAGGAATCGGTATCTTAGGAAGCCAAGGAAAAGCAAGCAATCCAATTGAAAGCTTTATTCAGACGGATGCTGCCATTAATCCGGGTAACTCCGGAGGAGCTTTGGTAAATACCAATGGTGAACTTATCGGAATCAACTCTGCAATCCAGTCTACAACAGGATATTATCAAGGATATGGATTCGCTGTTCCTGCCAACTTAGCAAGAAAAATTGTTGAAGATATTAAGAAGTTTGGTATCGTACAAAGAGGGTTCTTAGGTGTTTCATCATTAGATCTTTCCAATGACCAACAAGTTCAAGCTTATAATAAACAATTCAAAACCAATATCAAATCAGGTGCTGGTGTTTATGTAACAGGATTTGGTGACAACAGTGGTGCAGAAGATGCAGGTCTGAAAAAAGGAGATATCATTACCAAAATAGACAACTACGACATCTCAGATTTTGCTGACCTTTCTATGTCTATCGGTAGTAAACGCCCTGGTGACAAAGTTCAGGTAACCTATTCTAGAAATGGTAAAGAAGCTACAACCAATGTAACGCTAAGAGACCAAAAAGGAGGTACTTCTACCAGAACGAAAGCTGACCTTAGCGTAACTGAAAAAATCGGAGCTGAGTTTGATCCTCTTACGGAAAGATTCAAAACTGAATATGGTCTGAATAGTGGCGTAGTGACTAAAAACGTAACAGAAGGAAGCGAAATGGCTAAAATCGGAATCGTAGACAACTACATTATCATTGAAATCAATGGGAAACCGGTGAATTCACAAAAAGACATCGAAAATATCCTGAATAAGTATCAAGGGAATGTACAAGTGAAATTTGTAGACGACTACGGAAGAATGTACACTAAAGGATTTAAAATGCCTTAATCAATAAAACTAAACAATAGTTATTTTCATATCAACAAAGAAAAACGCTGCAAATATTTGCAGCGTTTTTTTATTATTTATTTAGGTTTATTCATTTTCTCAGCGATTCTCTTTTGTTTATTTCGTTCATAAATGACTTCTACAATTTTACCACCAATCCAGGAAAACGGAAAAAAGGTAAGAAAGATCGAAATCTTATAAAACGTTGGATGATAGGGAAAAATAATCACATCCAGCATAGCAATAAAAAGCATAATGAAACCAATCAGAATAGCATAGGCCACTTTAGCGTATTTAACGATGATTGCCGTTGCTACTCCTCCAATAGTAGTTCCCAATCCGGAAATAAATAAAAGAAAGCCAAAAAAGGCCTTATCGTCTTTCATGCTGAAGAGAAATCTTTGCCAATGCTCAAACGGAGCAAAAGCTTCGAAAGTAACCCATTGCGGGAAAGCTCTTATACCAAGAGTAATTATAAGCCCTGTTATTCCAAGACCCATCAATACCGCAAATGTATTTCTTATAAAATTCATTAATCCTGGTGTGCGATCATAGAGATTTCAATATCCACATTTTTAGGCAAACAAGAAACCTGTACTGTTTCACGTGCAGGATAGCTTTCTGCGTCTAAATAAGAAGCGTAAATATCATTCATTACAGCAAAGTCATCCATACTTTTAAGGAAGATCGTTGCTTTTACAACATTTTTAAAAGTCATTCCAGCTTCGGTAAGGATAGCCTCAAGGTTTTTCATTACCTGATGTGTTTCCTTTTCAATTCCTTCTACCAACTTACCCGTTGCAGGATCTACAGGAATTTGTCCGGAAATGTATAAAACTCCGTTTGCCATATTAGCTTGTGAATAGGGGCCGATAGCTGCAGGTGCATTAACTGTATTGATTATTTGTTTCATATACGGATATTTATTTTTTGTAAAATTATCTTTCATTACCCATCATAAGTTAAGCAATTTCATGATAATCTTGTTAGATTTATTTTGGTTGCAAATATAAAATTTATATTGTCAAATGCCAATCTGATATTAGAAAGGTGAATTTGGCTGTGTAAAGCTTCTGTCTTTATACTTCAATGCGTCACTTAAGATATTGGCTTTGATCCCGATAAAGAAGTCATATACTTTATATTGTCCGAATGGCACCCAGTTAAAATTAATGGTAAAACTTCGTTGATCTCTTGAAAATCCGATCCTTGTATATGCCAATTCTTTAGTCACCAAGTCATAGTGAGTACTTCCTGTAACATTCCAGTAAGGGGTAAGCTTAACGCTTCCTTCAAGACCTACAGAAGCAATTTTATTCCCTTCTCTTTTCAGCTGTCTGGAATACGCATAGTTGGCATTCACGTTCAAAGTCCATGCTTGATCGAAACGTGCATAATGATCATCATCAAAATAATAGTTTTCATTTCGAATCTCACCTTTTGAGCTATACTTCTTAGCATAATCGGTTTTTTCGCCAAAGATTTCGCTGCTTAATGGATAAGATACCTGAATATTGAATCCTTGTACACTGAAACCACCAAATTGCTCTGTTCTTATTCCCGTATCCTGTCCCGGAAGGAACTGAATTTTATAAGGATCAAGAGAAAGACTCGTATTAACCGTAAGTTTATTATTAAAGAAAGAAGATTGACCGTTGATCGTAAGAATAGACCAAGGGTGATCTTTAGCAGCAAAGTTGTAGCTTCCTGTAAGGTTTAAGGATTCAAAGATTTTAATTTTCTTTACTCCTGTAGAATCGCTCTTAGACTTCACCTTCATTTCAATATTGTTCCCAATACTGAATCCCAACGCTCCTACTAATCCGCTTGACGGGCTTCCCACGATTCCTTTTTCAAAGATGGAATAAGGCGTAAGAGCACCTATTGCATTATAATAATTTTTATAATATCCGAAACCAGGACTTGAAAAATCCGGAGAATAAGTAAACCCGATACTAGGAGTCATCATATGTCTCACAGCTTCAATAGCAGATCCTTTTTTAAACTTCATCATTCCATATAAAGTCGTCTGAAGACTCGCAGTAGTAGAGAATGAAGAATATCCAGCAAACTTTTTGTTGATTTCATCTACGGTCAAATTCTTTACAGGATCATAGTATCTGTTCAACGTTTTTGTGGTTAAAGCATTATCAACATTCGCACTTAAACTGAATGTAAAATATTTAGCTAAAGTAGTATTGGTTGCTAAAGAGATATTATTTTTAAGACCTGTCTGCATTTTATCCCACATTTCCTTTTTGAACAACTCATTTTCCTGAGTATTCACAAAGTTGGTAAGATTAAAACCAGTGTTTACTGTAATATTTTCAAGAAGCCCCTGTCTTACTCCTGTTTTTGATTTAAACAGATAAAATTGGTTTATTGCAACGTTCATTTGTGGAAGACGAAGATCCGCCAGCCCTGTTGCAAAGTTTTGAGAGTAAGATGCCGTTCCTGTAATGGTCATCGGAAGTTTCAGAAATCTTTTGGTAAGAGTTACCGTTGAATTCTGTTGGGTATTCAATACATTCTGGTTGAAAATATAATTATTGTTAAGCGGGTTGTTATAGAACTTGGTACTTACAATATCCACCGCAGCACTGAATGTCAGGAAAGGGTTAGCTTTTGAATCCTGAGCGTGTGTCCAGTTGATTCTATAGGTACTGTTTCTGGTATAATCATCCAATCCTTTAATTCCTCTTACCATAGTTCCGACATCCGCATTAAAGCTTCCTGAATAGCGGTACTTTTTCTGGTAATTCATTTGTGGACGTAAGTTCCAGCTTCCTTTGGTATAAATATCCGCCAGTACTTTAAGGTCAAAATGCTCACCGATCGGCTGATAATACCCAATACCGTTTAGGAAAAACCCTACATCTTCTCGCTCCCCGAAACTCGGGATCAAAATACCCGCTGCTCGTTTGTCTGAGAACGGCAATATAGCAAAAGGCATAATAAGTGGTGTAGGAACCTGTTCTATATACATCTGAATAGGTCCGGCAACGATCTGAGATTTCGTCTTTGATTTAATCAGCTTGATATTGGAAGCTCTCATAAAGTAATCTGCCGCCGTATCTTTTTTCTTTACAAAATATTCATCGGTTGTATAATCCGCTTTTCTCATCGCGAATACCGAATCGTTGTATTTTTTAGTTTTCTGAGCTACAATAACCCCTTCACTTTCTTCTGTTCGTGCATTGAAAGCAATAGCCTGCTTGGTTTTTGTATTATAGCTGAATTCGTTGGTTTCATATTTTTTCCCAGCCTGTGTAGTAATTACAGGCTCTATGATTTTTCCTAAAGAATCTTGTTTCCCTCTGGCATAGATCAGATTTTTATTGTCATCAATGGAAATATAATCCGCATCGATCTGCATATCTTGATATTTTACCTGGGCATTCTTGTTAAGGAATGTCATTTTTTTAGGGATATCTCGCCGCTGATCATCGGCTTTTGTATGAAGTACATCATCTAAAGCTTCTTTTTTTGCAACAATGGTATCCTTTTTGGAAATAGTATCATTAACCGCATTTTTAGGCAATTTTTCAGGTGTTTTTTGTGCTAAAAAATTGTTAAAAATTAGGATAATTAAAATTTGTAATATATTTTTGAGGACGGTTTTGGCCAATTTTATTCTATATAATTAAGGCTCAAAATTAATATAATTTTTATAACTGTAAGATGTACAAACAAAATTTTAAAATAATTTTATCATTTCTCCTTATCCTAATCAGCAACTTTTTTTTCTCTCAAAAGAAGTTTACTATAGTTCTTGATGCGGGACACGGAGGTAGTGACCATGGAGCCAACAGGTCTTATTCTGACATTGGAAGAATTGCAGAAAAGGACATTACATTGGCTATTACGCTAAAGGTAGGAGCCATGCTTGAAAAAAACAGAGACTTTAAGGTAATCTATACCCGAAAGATTGACGAGTACCCTTCTTTATCCGACAGAACGAACCTGGCCAACAGGAGTAAAGCAGATTTATTTGTATCAATTCACTGTAATTCTTCTGCAAGACCTACAGCTTATGGTACGGAAACTTACGTACAGGGACCTAACCAGAACAACGAAAACCTGGAAGTTGCCAAAAGAGAGAATGACGTAATCTTTCTGGATGAAAAAGATAAGCAGACCTTCGGATCTTATAACCCGGAATCTCCGGAATCTTTAATTGCATTGAAACTTCAACAGAGTAAATACCTTGAATCCAGTCTTCTTTTAGGCGGATTGGTAGAGGATAACTTTGTGAATAAGGATAAAAGATCTTCCAGAGGAGTTTTCCAGAAAAACCTACACGTTCTTCGTATGAACGCCATGCCTTCTGTTTTGATTGAAACAGGTTTCATCAACCACCCGGAAGAAAGCCATTATATTGCTTCTGAGAAAGGTCAAAGCGAAATTGCAGAGAGTATCTATGATGCAATCATTGATTATAAAAAAGCGGTTGACAGAAAATCCGGAGGATCTATAGCTATGAAAAAGCAGGAACCGGAAAAACCGGCTGAAACTCCATTGAAGAATGATTTCAGAATATTACTGATGAGCTCTCCTACAAAATACAACGAGAATGATCCGGCACTTAAAGGTCTGAATTATGTTCTTACCATCAAGGAAAACGGGCAATACAAATATTACTATGCTGTCACCAATATGGCTTCTGTAAAAGACATTAATCTTAAAACAGCTAAGGATGCTGGATTCAGAAATGCATTTGCAGTAGGATTTATGCCTAACCAGCGAATCAGCATGGGATATTATACCATAGAAGTCTATTCGGGAGAAAAACTGAACGGAAACTCATATATCCTGCAAAACCTTAAAGATGTAGAAAGAGAGAAAGACAGTGGTGTTTTCTATTATACTTATGGAAAGGTTTATACTTTAGAGGATGCTGCAAAGTTACAGAAAGAACTTGAAGGTAAAGGAATTAAGAATACCGTGATCCAAAAAGTATACAAATAGTTAAAAAATAATTTTGAAGTTTCAAAAGCTTTTTTTACTTTTGCAACCTCAAAATTCAGGCCTATTCGTCTAGTGGTCAGGACTCAAGATTTTCATTCTTGCAACAGGGGTTCGATTCCCCTATAGGCTACTCATTAAAACCTTTAACGGCTTGAAAATTAGCTGGTTAAAGGTTTTTATTTTATACATTTTCCCACTTTTATCCCACTTTAAAAAAAACATATCTCACTTTAGAAAATCTCTAAAACTTCAAAGTTAGCTTACTGCTACAAATCACAGAAAATTCTTAATTCAAAAAGAGGGGGCACTACCAAGACTGAAACAACGGAGGGGGCTTGTTATTCATATGGTAGCTTGAATTACGTAAATAAAGTGGTTTCAGTAGTAAAATAGGGCTTTACATTCTGGATAAAACCAAAGTTCTCTTAATATGGTTTTAGCTATCTTAACGATTAAAACTCAATCGTAGTTCTACTACACTTTTAAAAATTTAACAAAAAACATTATATCTGGCATGATATTTTATCTACCTTTAGTGATATAACATCAAAAACACACAGATATACAAATGAAAAAAAATGTCTCAAATTCTGAGAGGATTTCCGAGAACCATATTGCAGGCATTAACCGTGTGGTTAAGCTTGACATTGTGGTTAATGGAAACCTATCAGACACTTTAAACACTTCCGTTTACAGCAGAGTGCCAGAAAACACCACTACTTTGAACTTACTTTAGCACATGACTCTCTTGATGAAGTACAGAGCCATAACTTAGAACAGGCACAGCAATTTCTAGGAAAACGTCTGACAGTTACTTTTAAATACAAAGATGCTGAAAACGAAAGCCCCGAAAGAACGTTTGTTGGTGTTGTTACGAAAGTGGCATTCAGTCAGGAAAAAATGAGCTTAGGCAATATTGTACTCAAAGGATATAGCCCAACTATACTAATGGATTCAGCCCCACATACTCAGAGTTTTGGAGGTACTCAGTCTGTCAACACTTCCATTATTGCTGACAATATCATTAAAGAGACACTGGGAACAATTCAATTTGATTTCAGAATAGATACCCAGAATAAAAGCTACATTAATTACAGTGCTCAATATTGTGAAACTCATTACAATTACCTGACAAGATTAGCAGAAGCCTACGGAGAGCAATTTTACTATGATGGGGATGTGCTACACTTTGGCAAGCTCCCCCCTCATGAAAAGCCCATCCAACTTATTTATGGAAGCAATGTTAATGATGTACAGGTAGAGTTAAAAGCAGTTCACACAAAACCCGAATACTTTGGTTATAACAGCAGTAGCCATGCTAAAATGAATGGCTCTAACAATGAGATTAAGCATTTAGGAGACCTATCATCCAAAGCCTATGAGCTGAATAACAATATTTTTAAAACCCGTTCACTTACACCCACTCCCATCAATGCCAATATGTTTCTGGATGTGGACGATTCCCAAAAGAGTGCAAGAGGAAGTAAAGCAGTAGAAGTTTTTACCGTTTCAGGAAGCACAACAGTTCCTTTCTTATTCATAGGTTGTGTGGCAGATATAGACATGAGAAAACAGGATAGTAATGAGACCTCTCACTTTACAACTTTGATGATAACAGAGGTTAATCACGAAGTTGATGCAAGAGGATATTACACTGGAAGTTTTGAAGCTATAGCTGAAGGAACAGGTTTCATGCCTAAACCAGCTTTTATAACGCCTAAAGCAGAACCACAGGTGGCAACGGTTATCTCCAATGTAGACCCTTTGAACCAAGGCAGAATACAAGTGCAGTTTGACTGGCAATTAAATGATACCACCCATTTTATCCGAATGATGAGCCCCGATGCAGGGGGAACAGATGCTATAAGCCAGAACAGAGGTTTTGTAGCTGTTCCAGAAATTGGAGACCAAGTAATGGTAAACTTTGAATACCATAATCCAGATTTTCCTTTTGCAATGGGTGGAATGTTTCACGGTGGTGTAGGCTTGGGAGGTGGTATGGATAACCGTGTAAAATCCCTACAGACCCGAAGTGGGCACAGATTAGTATTTACAGAAGATGAAAGTATTTTATTGACCGATAAAAGTGGAAATGAGCTGAGATTTGATACAGAGGGAAGCAATATCACCATTACTGCTCCTGAAACCATTACCATAAAATCAAAGAACCTGAAGTTTGATATTGAAGAGAATATCAAAACCAAAGCAGGAAAGAACATGGATACCAATGTTGGGCAGAACATTAAGATTATTGCCAAGCAAGAGATTAGCCAAGACAGTGGTAAGAAAACTATTATCAATGCTGGAACTAATACTGAAATATCAGCAAAAGCACACCTAGACCTTTATGGTAAAGAAAAATTCATAGGCTATACCGATGGACAGACTGAGTTCGGAGCAAAGGACAGAATGCATGTGTATGGTGCTAACTCATTACTGACAGCTAAGGATAAAATTGAGTATAAAGCTCCACAAATGAATAAGCTTCCTCAAAATGGTGAGTTTGATTATACTAAAGAAAAGCAAATAGTGAGTGCTCAATGGATGGATGCAGATATGAATAAAGAAATTGCAATAGCATCTTATGATGAAGAAATAAGTTTATTGGTTTATACCAGAAACTATGAAGAGGGGGAATCAATTACACTAACTGTATACGAAGTAGATGATAAAGACATAAATAATGGAGAAAAGGAAATAACTCTTACGGGGAATGTTAAAAAAGATGGCTTTGCAGAGTTAAAGAGAAGTGTAAAAGTAGAAAAACAACAAGCTTAATTGTAAAGTCATGGGAGATACTAAAAAATTAGCTATACGGGAATTAAAAGATTCTAAATCCGTTAAGATTGTACAAAGAGAAATCTATTTAACCTTTGATGATGGAATACAGGCAGGAACAGAAGAAGTCTTACAATTATTAAAGGAAAAAGGAATTAAAGGAACATTTTTCTTAACGGGGATACATTTATATTACTTTATTGAGAAAAGTAAGGATAGAAAAAGATCTTTAGATGTATTAAAAGATATATATGAAAATCACGCTATAGGTAACCATAGCTATTCACATGTAAATGATTTTTATAAAAATGCCTATAAGGAAGGGATTAAATATAAAGGAGATGGAAGTAAACCGGAAGATAAAAGAAGTGTATTTACTGATTTTACAAAGTGTAAAGAACAAATTTTATATTACTTAGATGAAATTTATGGAAAAGGAGCTATAAAGAATAGGAATGTTCCTTTATCTAAAAATCAGACTGTCCCATTGGCTAGATTTCCAGGAAGAAATACTTGGCACACTAAAGAGTTTGTAGATATTGATTCCGATAATAGTAAGGATACAAAAGATGAAGCCAAAGAATTATTTGAAAAAAGAGAATATCAAGTGTACGGTTGGGACTGTGAATGGAATATTAAGAGTTGGGATTTTAAAAATGCTTCTGTTGCAAAGGTTCAGGAAAAAGTTACTAATAAAACTATGGATTTTGGCAATGATGATGATGTCCATCCTTATTATGATATGTACTCGAAACAGTATATTGGATTTGATAGGGTTTCAGAATCTTGGGAAACTGTTCGTGATGAACTATTAGATATGTCGTATTATGGAGGTTTATGGGATGCTGTTGGAAAGAAAAATGGAAAAGTTATTTTGTTAATGCACGAAAGAGCATTTAGAAATGGAAAATTAGTTAATGGAGTTGTAGATTTGAAAAACAAAGATGAAATAAACAAATTGGGACAACTTATTGATTATTTTCAAAAACGAAAAGCTGATTTTAAAACATTAGATAAATACTAACTATGAAAAAAATATTCTTAAGAATGTTATTACTTCTTTGTACTGTTTTATTTATTGTAGGATTGTATTTTTATCCTTTTGAAACTAATAGACATTGTGGAGAACTCTCATTATGCTGGGTTAAATTTGGCGTATATGAGTATGATTATGACTCAGAGGCGGGAAATCCTTATTTTGGTAAAGATATCCAGTTTTATAGAAAGGTTGGAGGTTTCTGGGAGTATGTGGGATTGAAAGAAATAGATTGTCATAAAAAACAATAAAAGAATGTCTCAATATATAACAGATACCACCCAGCTAAAATGTGATAAAGGAGCTTCATCAACGCCACTCACAGTAACTAGTCAATCCTTTATGAACATTGATGGAAAACTACAGGCTACAGAAGAAGATAAGCAACCTAATACTAACATTAAACCTTTTGGTTTATGTAGTGTTTTAAGGTCTTCCTGTACACCTTCACCTGTTAAATGGGACAATACCTCTAATTTTAAAATTGAGGGTAAAAAAGAGCTATTAGATAGCTCTACATGCCAGTGTTCCGTTGGTGGTAAAATATCAGTTGTAAAGTCAGCCCAGAACTTTGTTCAGGAGTAAAAAGAGTCTGGTTTTTAGCTAAAAACCTAATCTGCCTTTTGTTTTTAACAACTAACTGAAAATCATTTTATTAAAATGTAAAATAATGACTTTATGTTATTACGTATATAGAGATGTAAAAAGAGACAGTATCATTTCTCCTTTTTTTATTTTATACAATCCCCTATTATACTCTTCTTTTGAAAAGTATTGTCTAATACCTCTGTAGCTAAGCATTCTTTTCAACTCATGTACTTGAAACCTTTTTCCTATAAATAAGTGATCTTTTAATATGAATTATGTTCAATCTTTATGTCCAATTTGGGGTTAGAAAAAGAAGCTTTCATTTATAAATTGGACGTAACACCACCTGTTTTTTCCCTTTTCAATCCTTAATTCTTTGTTGTTTCGTTCCAATTCTTGTCTTCAGCCATAAAAATCATTAAATTATAGAATACTGATACACTGATATTTATTATTACACCCATAAAAATATCATCACTTTTTCTCTAAAAAATCATTCTATTTACGATATATCTCACAAAAGCCTTATATTTGCAAAAATTTTTTAATAAATTTAACCGTAATTGATCAGTCAAATATGGTTACACTGATGAAAAATATTATTGATAAACCCATGTCTGTAGTGATCTACGGGCTATCAAATTTTATATCATGCCGGATTTAAAAATACAAGAAGCGAAATTGCTTTTTAAGAAAATCCACTCTAACCCAAAAAGTTATGATTTACAAATCAATGAAGACGGGATTGCAGGCAAGGATGATAAAATAAGTTTCAGACTTTATAGGACCGGAGAAAGGGTTGCTTTTGAAGTAACAATAGACAGACTTACTTTCACCAACACCACTGGAGAATGGAACAACGCACTGATCATGCTAGGAAATACGATCAAAAAAATAGAAAAAGAACAAGAAAATTTAAAAATAGAACAAGCAATAGATAAGCTTAGAAAGTACCTTTCAGAAGAAAATTAAAATTTTTCAAAATAAATTTGGTAGTTTAAAAAAAAGTTTATAGTTTTGCACTCACATTTGAACGATATGGCAAATCATAAATCAGCACTAAAGAGAATCAGACAGAACGAAACTAGAAGACTTCGTAATAGATATTATCACAAGACTGCTAGAACAGCATTGAAAGCCTTAAGAAATGAGGAAAACAAAGCTGCTGCAACAGAGCAACTGCCAAAAGTTATCGCTTTATTGGATAAATTAGCTAAGAAAAATATTATCCACAAAAACAAAGCGGCTAACTTAAAAAGCAAATTGACAAAGCACGTTAATAAATTAGCGTAATAAGTATAGCGGCCCGTTCGTCTATCGGTTAGGACCTCAGATTTTCATTCTGGTAAGAGGGGTTCGATTCCCCTACGGGCTACTTAATTTTTAAAAGCCACTGAAATTTTTACAGTGGTTTTTAAAAACAAAGTTGCAAAGCTAATACTTAAATACATCTAACCGGCCCGTTCGTCTATCGGTTAGGACCTCAGATTTTCATTCTGGTAAGAGGGGTTCGATTCCCCTACGGGCTACAAACTAAGAGTTGACACTTATAAAAACAAATACTAACACATTGCTTAGGTAATGGAAGATAGAGGGCCCGTTCGTCTATCGGTTAGGACCTCAGATTTTCATTCTGGTAAGAGGGGTTCGATTCCCCTACGGGCTACCAAAAAGGACTTTTTCGAAAGTCCTTTTTTCGTTTTTATACTTCTAGCTTATCTTTTTAGGGATTTTTTCACTTCATTTATAGATCATAAGAATGTATTTTGGATGAAATTACCTTCCTAGTTTTAAAAATTCTAAAAGCGGTAAGATCTCCACTATTCTTTCATTTGCGTTTCAAATAACTGTTTTTATATCTGATCTGATATTCTAATTTTTCTCCATTGTCTACTGTCATCCCATAGCAACCTAAGCGACTAAAGGGAAATACAGACCTCCTATATAATATTGCCGAGATCCCTGCGGAATGATAAAGAAAAAGGGTAAAGAAGTATTCCTTATGATTACATTTCTTTTATATACTATTTATGATACTTCAAATTTGTACTTAAGTTCATTTATTTTGAGCAATATTAAATTTTATTAAAAAAATCACCAAAAATGGAAATATTATTTTTCGCTTCTTCTTTTATTCCTTAAATTTGGATAAAACTATTCATCCAAAAATCAATAACATGAAATTTAATTTACTTTTGAGAAATGATTTCTCTTTTAAAGGTGCTCTAGTTGCATTGCTTTTATTCTCCACTCAATTTTTATTTGGTCAAAACAGGATCTATGCTCATGCACAAAGTTCAGGTGTATTTGGAGTTGCATGCTTAGGCTGCCGAGTAGACAATCCATTAAATGCCGTTGGAGGAAATGAAGATGATTATTCCACAATGGTATTAGGAACAGCATTATTGGGAGGAATTCAGCAAACATTAATTTTTCCGGATCTAAGAGCAGACACAAGACTTGTGGTAGGTATCGGAACGGATAACATTCCTTTATCTGTACAATTATTAAGTGGTGTAACCCTTGAAACTATGAACGGAGGAACATCTAATGAAGATCGAAGAACAATAGACATAAGTCTTTTAAAACTGGGAGCAACTCCTAACAGAGGTACAGTAGAATTTAAACCTGCAAAACCTTATGATGGAATCAGAATTGGATTAACCGGAGGAGTATTAAGTCTTGGTGGTGGATTCAGAATTTATTATGCTTATCAAGATCCTCTGATTCAATTATTGGCCCATAGCCAGAATGGACAAGTAACTTTAAGTGGAAATGTAAATGTAGAAGGTTCTGAAATTGCTTTAACTAACACTTCAGGAAAAGAGGTTTACCGTTCAAACTTAGAAGCAATACATTTGAGTCTAACCAGCCTGGAGGGGTCTACATCATGACTGTACAGACTAAAGAAGGAAAAACTTATTCTAAAAAAATTATTATTAAATAACATAACCGATCAAAAAACCGGCAGTCTTTTTAAAAGCTGCCGGTTTTTTTTGCTTACAAGACATAATAATATTAATTTATATATAATATTTTTAATTTATATAAACAAATTATTAATACATATCAAAATTAACAAATAAAATAAGCAACATAATTATTTTATTTATAAATTTACATCAAACTAGAAAACCAAAATTTTTTATATATGAAAACTAATTTATTATTGAGTTCGCGCGCGGTGAAAGCCGTTGTTTTTGCTTCATTGCTATTTTTGGCAGGCGGAAAATCTTTCGCTCAGATCGTAAAATACTATGCTAACGCCCAGGAAAGTAAAGTATATGGTGTATGTATAGGCTGTGGAGTAGTAAATCCATTGAATGCCATTGGCTCTAATGAAACTGATTATTCTGTTCTACAGGTTTCAATTGGTGTATTAGCTCGTACTGAACAAACCTTGATCTTCCCTAACAGTGCTTACACAAACAAATTGGTTGTAGGTATTGGTTCTAATGGAACTCCTCTAAGCGCACAAGTATTAGGAGGTGTATCTATTGAGACATTCAATGGAAATGTTTCCAACAACGATTACCAAAACCTAAACAACGACATTTTAAAGCTTGGGGCTGGTGATCCAAGCAAAGGTGAAATTGAACTTACCATGAACAAGCCTTATGACCGTATTAAGATTAGTGTAAATGGTGGTTTACTGAGTTTAGGAGGAGAATTTAGAGTTTATTACGGATATCAGTACAGAGATCCTTTCATCAGCTTAATGGCTCATGCTGAAAACGGGCAGATCACACTGGATAAAAATTTAGTATTGGACGGTTCAGAAGTAAGTCTTATCAATACTTCCGGAAAAGAGGTATTCCGTTCCAAACTAAAATCCAATACGTTTGAAACAAGGCAGCCGGGTGGTCTCTACATCCTCAACCTTCAGACCAAAGAAGGCAAAACTTATTCTCGAAAAATTATGATCAAATAACAAAAACATATAGCCAGCAGACTTTAAGTCTGCTGGTTTTATTTTGTACCTATCCCTACGAATGCACATTGCTTTATTTTTTAATATCATCACTTTAAATATTAATTCTATGAAAAAAACGGCTTTACAAGACATGATACAGAAAACATGGCTTGCTATTTTACTATTCATCACTCCTATATTGGTGAATGCTCAGAATAAAACCTACGCAAGCAGTCAGATTACCAAAGTCATTAATACTTGCCAGCAATGCTCCATCCAAGCTCCCCAAAATGTGATAGGAAGTAACGAAAACGACTATACAACAATAAAAGTTCCCTACAATAGCAACGGTATGGTTGAACAAACATTAATTTTTCCTACTTCTAAAGAGGCTCATTTTAATAAAGCAGTCGTTGGTATTGAAGTTGAAAATATGCCTATACACGTTTTAGCATTGGGAGGAGTTTATATAGAATCTTTTTTAGGAGATACCTCTAATGGCGACCAGATACAGGTTAATCAAAATATGCTAAAACCCATAGAAGGCACAGCGAAAGGAAATATTGAATTTATTCCTTATAAACGTTATGATCGAATTAAAATCTATTTCCATGATGTAGTGGATGACAGTGCTCGTAAAATATATTATGCTTATCAAACCCCTACTCCTAAAACCTATGCAACATCTCAAACAAATCAAACTTTGGGGGTTTGTCTATTATGCTCTATAAAAGACCAACAAAATGCTGTAGGAAGCAACGAATATGATTTTACCTCCATAAAAATTCCGGTTGGGATCGCAGGAAGAATTGTACAAACCTTAATATATCCAGCAGTCACTCCCACGAACTTCAAAAAAATAGTAATAGGAATAGGAACAAATAAAGATGCCCTGAATCTTCAATTGCTCGGTGGAATGTATGTAGAAACATTTCTTGGCAATACATCCAATAATGATTATAAAAAGGTAGACAACAGCATGTTGAAACTTCTCCCCAATTCTCAAACAGGTTCTATAGAGTTCACTTCTCCCAAACGTTTTGATAGAGTAAAAGTATACTTTTACAGTGGGTTGCTCGGATTAGATGATGAGCTTAGAATATACTATACTTATTACACCCTTGGAACATTCACAACATGTGGCACTTTACCACTCGATCCTGTTTCTTATTATCCATTCAATGGAGATGCAAAAGATGTTATTAATGGTCTTGATTTAAATGAAATATCAAATAACACTAAGGCATTCCCCGATGGAATAATCTGTAATAAAACTATAACCTCAGGACACTTATCAACCTCTGTACAACATGATTCCTTACAACAATCCAAAACAATTGCATTTTGGGGACGCACGGACGGAACTTCATCAGGCGTGGAAGTACAAGCCTTCAATACTATAACCCGTATTAATAATGAAGAAGTCAAGTCTCACCCAGCAGCTATTAATCCTAGTAAAGATATAGAAGAGCTCACTATACACTCCACAAGCCTTCTTAATCAATGGAATCATTATACGATAACCTATTTTGATACTGGATATTATACTCACCAATGTCTGTACAAAAATGGAAACTATATCGGTTGTACAGATCCTGAAGAAAGAATTCCTACCGCCAATGCTCAGATCGTAATCCGACTTCCAAATAATGGCTCTGAAATTGATGAACTTCTTTTTTATAATCGAATACTTGCTCCTGATGAGATCTCATATCTTGCACAATCCTATAATCAACCATCAACTTTAACTCATCCCCGACACTAAAAGCAACCGTTCAAGATTATATATTCACCATATCTCCCAATCCTACTTCCGGTCAGATCACTCTTGATGGCAATATCCTTATGATCGGTTCTGAAATTTCCATCAGAAATACCTCAGGAACAGAAGTATACCATTCTCTTTTCAGATCAAAAACATTTGATCTTCCCTCTTCATTACCTGCAGGAGTTTATATGCTGACATTACAGACAAAGGATAAAAAGGTCTATACCCGTAAAATTATTCTGAACCGATAAAAGATTCCTTGTACAACAAAAAGAAGCCGGCTCCAAAATGGAGCCGGCTTTTTATCTATTTAATTTTTTTTAAATTTTAACGAATTCTCACCGGAATTGTACATGTTGCGCCACCTCCTACCAAGGTAAAATTGACATCTCCTGATGCAGTAGGAGTTCCCACGGCATCCAATGTAAACACAACACTCCCGGAACTTACCCCTTGAGCTCCGATAAACCTAACCCCATTTATGGTATTGGTCTGCAAACTTACAGCACCCGGTTCGCTTACCGTAAGGACGACTTGAATAAATCCTGTAGCTGGCTTATTGACTGTTAAATAATTACTACTGACAATTGAAGTACAATCCATGGTAAAAACAGCTGGTTTCACTGACAGGAAATTTCGCCATTGTGTTCCATTCCAAAAATTGGCTATTTTCGTATCTGTATTCATAATCCACATACTGCTTTCCGGTGCTCCCATAGTCATTGCATTTCTGGTAACAAGGTTGATCTTTGGGAACATCATTCCTTTATTACTTGCGTTTACGTCAAGTACCGATTTTAGATTAGGAGATACGGTGCCCACTCCTACCTGAGCGCTGAAAAAATGACATCCAGCCATTCCTATTAATAATAAAAGCCTTTTCATACAACAAATGGTTTTTAATTAACAGGTCCCGTTTTAATTGCCCACTCAAAAATGTTCATATACATTTTTCCAAAAATATTAGTGGCCGTAAGGGTAGAATTACCTGCCCAGTCAATATTTCCTAAAATAATGAAGTTGTCTTTCAGAACAATTAAAGCCACTGTATTATTAACACCACTTCCATAGGCCAATATTTTCCCATCTCCCAGTACGGCTGACTGATTGGCACCTGAACTTGCTGCAGGAAATATCTGTGATCTTAAGTCTCCAAAACTACCGTTAAGAGGGATCTCATTTTCAGTGGTAAATACTCCCGGTTGATTTCCAAAGAATGGTCCTGCATATCCTAGAATATTGGCAAAAATAGCGTGGTCACTGTCATCTGCATGAAAAATAGCCACTCCTTTTTTATTATCAATCCATGCTTTTATGGCTTGTATTTTATCATTAGCTGTACGCCAATCATTGGTTTGAGGCCATCCACACCATAGAATATCAGCGGAGTTAAGTTTAGCTGTAAAAGTTGCTAAACTTTCGCTTGCCGTCCCTTCTGTGTAATTGAATCCAGCAATTTTAACGGTTCCCGCCGGAGAAAAGTTATTAGCCAATGCGCCTTTCAAATTAGAAACAAATGAAGTAGAAGTTGGCCCTAATGAAGAGCTCCAGTATTCCGGTATTAAACTCATTACCGTATAAACTTTAGTACTACGGTCTATAATTTTAACGGTAACAGAACAGGTACTTGGCGGAGTCTGAGTATCCGTAAAAGTAAACACAGCCGCATTATTGGCAGCTGTAGGCGTTCCTATGGCTGTTACACGAATGACCTGAGGACCGGGAGCGGTAATATTTCCTGCCCCAGTATAGCGTACTCCTGAGACCGTGTTACTTATCAAGCTCCATGTTCCGGTAGTGGATGCATTAATTTCCAGAGAGATTGTAGACTTTGCGGGTTCACCTACCACAAGATTGGAAGATACTGAAGCGGTACTACAATTGATACTAAAAATACTCTGCCCTTCTACATTTCCGCAGGCATCATACCATTGGCTTCCATTCCAGATATTATAACATTTTGAGGTGGTATTAAAAACAGTAAGTCCTATCTCAGTAGCTCCAAGACCTGTGATATTGCTGATATCTGCTGTAGAAAGTCTTGGCAACAAGACTCCTTTATCAGTAGCAACCACATCCAGTATGGATTTGGGATTAGGCGTAGCTGTATTAACTCCTACCTGGGAACTTAAGATACAATACAGAGCAGTAAAGATCAATAATAAGGTTTTTTTCATGTTTTTATCATTTTAAAATTAGTACACTTTTATTCAAAATAAATTTGTTTTATATATAGGATTCAGAAAGCATACATCCATGTGTATTCCACTAAAAATCAACAACATTACATCAAAAAAATCATGCTTAATAAGAAGAAAAAGAATAGCAAAATTGTGTATTAAAAATATTTCCCACATTAAAGATGTAATTTATTTTTAAACTATATTTTATAAAATCCATAACAATAATTTCATTTAAACTACATCATTGATTATTTTTATTAGCTATTGCATGCAAAAGTATATTTTGCTTTCCCCACTCCCAAAAATCGACCTATCCCATAGCTACCTCAAAGGCATGACAAACTTGAAGTACATATCCTACATAAATCCTACACAATTTCCTAACAATCATTCTAATGGAGTGTAATGCACGATCAATGCTATTCAACACGTAATAATTGGATCGTCAACAAATACCTATAAACAAAAAATAAGACAGGTTACTAGAACCTGTCTTATCTGCACTTGTGTACAATTAAAATAGACTTGTGATGTTAAACCAAAACTGTTTTAAAATTTTCAGTGCCCAAACAAATATTAAACTAGAAATATAAATTCATGATTTACTGCATCATCCACGCTACTGCATTAGCATATACAATGCTATTATAGACTGCTGAGGAAGCTGAAGTACCTGTACCAAAATTATTTTTTGGAATAGGTCTAGCAGATGCATCTACCCCCGCCGGATATGATGTTGTCGAAGTATTAGCAGCTGCTCCTAGCGGAAACCCACCATCACCCCAGAAGAATAATTTATAGGTTTTATGAACGAAACCGACTATCTGACCATTTTTTGTGGATAAAATGTCAACATTGGAACTGTTGATATTCGCATTGGTATAAGAACTAGAGTCGTCATTGTCGTCTCCTACCAACTTTCCTCTTGCATCTCCAAAAGGACCATTAAGAATAGGATGACTGAGATCGGCTATGGGCTTAACAAGCCCAGTCCCTGTAGCTGCATTATTGGTGGTGGTTCCCCCAAAGATCTGATTCAGCAACTGATTAGGCTGCGCCTGCTGAAGAAAGATCATCGCCCGACCTCCTTTATCGAGATAATTTTTAAGGGCAACAGCATCTGCTGCGTTAGATGTGTAATTCCAAGTAAAAATAATCATGTAAGGATTGTACGTAGCTATGTTTGTGGCAAGATTTCCCTGTGCTGTTCCTACAGTCTTGATATCAAATCCTTGGGAAGGAACCGTTCCTGTTGGGCCAAAATTCGCTAATGACTGTAATATACTTGTAGGGGCGGTTGTATTCCCAGGATTGGGCGTATACATACCTCCACCCAGAGATAAAATCATTCTTTTGGGAATCACCCCTGCATTTACATTCACAGAAAAACTACAAGATTGACCTGCAATATTAATTGTAAAAGAAGCAAGCCCCGATCCCGATGGAGTTCCCGAAATATTGAGAGAAATACTTCCGTTCCCATTGGCTAAGGTTCCCGCACCTGCTGAAGCCATAAGACCTGAAACTCCTGAAGAAGCAGAGGCTATCGCCGGATAAGATTGTCCTGTTGCGTTGGTATAATTAATTATTTTGGTGCCATTGGATTGAGTACCAGCTGTAAAAGTCCCACTAAGAGAACCACTGGAACAATCTAAAGTAAAACCAGGGCCGGGAGTAGGCCCACATTGGTCACATAAACAATTGGACCATCCTGTAGGTTTAAAAACTCTTACACAACTGAGTGTGGAGTCATACATTATTGTTCCTATCGCAATATCACCTCCTTTAGGATTGATCATGTTTTTAGGATCTGCATTGGTAGGAAGGACCAACCCCATATTATTGGTGGTTTCTTTATTGATATCTAATGCTCCTCTGGGATTGGCTGTACCTATACCTACTTGGGAAAATAAAATATTTGCAAAGAATATCAAGGGTAATACATAATTTTTTCTGCTTTTCATTTGGTTTGATTTTGCAGCAAAAGTATATTTAAGGTACTTCAACCTCCAAAAAAACACATACGCCTTATATACAACAGTGCTAATATCCATCGTACTCCAGACATTCTACATGTATTCTACAACCTCAATAGATAAAAGGGTATAACCTTATATTTTTTTATGATTGCTTATCTGCGATTTCTAGTGAAGAAACATAAAATTTTCACTTTTTCTATAACATACTCAGTAAAATATGTTCCTTTTTGCGAAAAAAACCCGACCAATATATGGCCGGGTCAGGGTGAAACAAAAATTAGCTATGCTAAAATTAATTTTTAATTAGCTTTTGTTGGTATACAGCTTTATCTGTTACTGCTTTTAGAATGTACATTCCTTTTGGTAAGCTGCTTACATTTACCTGTCCATTATTGAATTGGGTATTGATAAGCTTACCTGAAATATCATAAATGGCAACGCTTACTACTTTCTCCTGTGTTTTGATATACAAAATATCTGTAACAGGGTTTGGATAGATACCGAATTCCAGTTTTTTCACCTCAGCAGTTGCTAATGTAGAAGTAGTACTGTTTACTCTAAGAGTTCTTTCTACTACTTTTCCATTAGAGTTGAAGCTAATTACAATATCTGATGTTCCTGAAGCTATTGGGGTAAGTACCAATTCTTCATTAGCATTGATATCAGCAATAACTACCGATGGATTAGAGTTTGATTTTACAGATTTTACAATAGATGATCCAAAGCTGTCTTCATCAGAAACCATTGTCTTGAGATCAATAGATGTAGTTCCAGTGGCATTAACCTGTGATGGGAAGGTATTGTTTACAACCGGCGCTGTATTATCCGGGAACACTGCTAATGAAGGGAACCAGTAATAATCAGCCAATGTTTTAGTATCAATAAGATTCCCATTGTTATCAAATGTATGGATCCAGTTTTTCTGATAATGCGCTCCAAATCCACTTTCTGTAGTATTCAAAATAAGATTCCCTGTAGCCGGGTTTACACGAAGTGCTGCACCGTAAGGAATCTGTTTATAAGTGCCTGTTTGCCCTGGTAATGTAATAAAGCTTTCATTAAATACTTTTGTAGTAACATCAAATTTTACAACCTGATTTCCCGGGTTAAATCCAGTTCCGGCTTTGATCCAATACAATGTATTTTCTGTATTACTTGCGGTAAAGCTTCCTGCATTCCAAGCCCCCCATGTATCAGAATATTTTGTAGTTGGAATATTATAATATTGTACAGCAAGAGTTGTAGGATCAATATTTGCCAGTTTCTGATTCTGAATCGCCCAAATACTTCCGTCTTTTGCTTGAGTAACAGAAATAAAAGCTCCGGCAATAGTATTCACAACAGTGTCTGTAGTTGGATCAATCACTAAAATCCCTGCAGTCTGTTTTACGGCAAAAACATATTTTGAAGTACGGATCATATTTCCGATCTGTCCGGCATACTGGCTTCCACCACCAGTTGCTGCAATCATATTCCCAACTTGTAGATTTGCAATATCAAATAAGAAAATACCATTGGAAGCTCCAATATATCCCTTGTTCTCATTGACTCCTAAGAATGATCTTCCGTCTCCACCTCCAATGGTATTAAAGGTTGCGATTTTCTGCATGGTCTGTGCATTGGCAATAACTAATCTACCGCCAGGAGTATACTGAGAATCTCCGCCGTCTGCGGCTTGCTTGGATACAAAGTAGAATTTATCACCATAGATTGTTCCAAATTGAGTTGTTGCTCCAAAAGCATGATTGTTATTGGCATTGCTGTAAACACGGTAATTGATTTGTCCGTTATTCTCTATAAAGTTGACAGATCCGTTAGTATGTCCAAACCATTCTTCATTCACCATAAAGAACCCGTTGGTAAAGTTAGTGGAACTTACATAAGGTGAAACTGGTGTTAAGGTAGATGAAATAGGAACTCCTCCTGAAGACGGGCTAAAATTCCATACATCCCATGAACCGTTTTGAAGAACACGAGAAGAAGCTCCTAACCCTGAATATCCAAAATCAGGATCAGTAGGATCTTTCACCCAATAAGACCAATACCCGTTATACCACGCAGATGTCCAGTGATCGTTGACATCTTTTGCAACATAATCATCAAAATCATACGCTGTTGTATTGACAATACCATTAACGGGATATAAAGGATAGGTTGCATTACCGCTTTTAATAAGTGCATTTGAATCCTGACCATTCAGATCAAACCCCAATCCTCCTACTGCTGTTCCGAACTGTGTTCCCTGGTAAAGCAATGTAAAGAATCTTTTGTCTGCCTTTGCAATCGCTTTAAGCATATCTTCGCCTGTAGCATTTCCGTCCCATTTGAAACCCCATACCAAAGCATCCGGATTTTTACTATCATTCCACTGTACTACGAATGCAGCCTGGTTAGAACCTGTCCCCACCCAATACTGAATATCAGAAAAACTGATGTTCGTTGTAATATTCTTATTGATGGTATTCAATTGGGTATTCCCCGAAACATCATTTCGTGGGACACCCTGCACTTTTATCTGAGCATTCGTGAAAAATGCAAACAGAAAAAGCAGCGTAAAAAGGTAAAACTTTTTCATTTTTATAAATTAAATTTATTGTTCGTTCTTTATTTTTTTAAATGTAAATCGTAGGCTCCTGCTACTTCCGTAGAAACCTCTCCCAGCCATCCGGCTTCCTGATTGACCCCTGTGTACACTTTTACGAAATCAATTCCAGGGAGCTTTACATATTTCCCATTTCTGTCCACTGCCCATGAAATATCAATATTGGAAGCTTCATCATTATTAGGAGCATTATCTGCATATCCAAATTCATAAGATTTTCCTACCCAATAGTTTCCTACTCCACTCTGATCGTAATAATTATCTTTAAGCCTTGTTCCTGTAAAGCCGTAAGAAGCATCTGAAAACCATAAAGGATAATAGCTTTGTGAATGAAAGGCATTTCTTGTTTTAAATCCTGTGTTTCCTTGGTTATCCTGCCATTTGATATATTCTATATCGGTCTGCCATGGATTGTTGCCAGGAACCGGAGTTTTATTTTCATTAGGTTTGAAATAGGTAATGTTGTAATTCTTTACAGTTGTATTTTTAAAATATTCGCTTCCGGCAATTTCATACCATTCGTCATCATCAGGTTTTCCGTTTTTATTTTTATCATACGCTACCATAATAATTCCCGGTTCACAGTTTCCGGAACGTGGATCATTGGCTTCATTTCCAAAGAAGGCATTTCCCAGGATCTTAAAATCTCTTCCTTCCATATTGGGAATGGTATGATCAAAACCAAATACTACATATCCCCCGAAGCCTCCAAGACTTACCATAGAAGGATTAGAACCCACGAGATAATCATTGGCTTTCTTGATCATATTTGCGGTTGTATTTCCCTGTTCGAATTCAGGAATCTCATTCATAAACTGTCCTACAGCCGGGCGGAAATCAAATACTTTGGAAATATATTGACTCAACGTTCCTTTTTCTTTAGTGACAACAATTTTGGAATGAAATACTTTATCAGTACCTACTTTTAGTGTTAAAGGATAAGTGGCTTTTTTAGTACTGATAAATTCCAGTTCGGAATTTTTAGAAATAATAGAATCATTAATACTCCAGGTAATGTTTCCTGAAATATTGGTAGGAATGCTTAATACCCTGAATCGTTCAATAGTATAAGCTGTATCTAAACCTTTAAATGTAGGAGGTATTACTTCAGTAACAGGAGGAACTACCTCATCATCGTCATGTTTACAAGAGGCTATGACCCCTGCAAACAGAAGAGACAGAATACCGGTTGTTAAATAATTAATCGTTCTTTTATGCATGTTCTCAGTTTTTATTATTTATATAAAAAAGCAAAATGGGCAGGGATATTTCCGCCTTCAGTTTTCCATTTAAAATGTCCGTTTTTATCAAAACAGTATACAAATCCCATCGATACATAGTTTCGGGCATCTGTCATATAGATGTCTTCAGTAATTGGATTTACTGCAATTCCGTAAGGTGTTTTAATGATTGATTCATACTCCTTATCCATAATTTTATTGGAAATAACCTGCTCGGTTTTTACATCTATGATTCCAAATGTTTTTACATAAGCATGGGTGTTATAGTTGAATTCATTTCCATAGTAATACAGTTTATCATTCACAATGGTCATTTCACTCACAGCAATATGAAAGTCTTTCTTGATCACTCCTGTTGCTGCATCTACCAGGTATAAATTGGAAGGAACATTATAATAATCTCCTCTTGAACTCACATAAAGATCTCCGTAGTTATCTTTTTTAAGACGGTGAAGGTTGATGGCTACATCAATTTTTTTCTTTTCAGTAAAAGTGTTCAGATCAATTACTGAAACGGTTCTGTCATAATTTGGTACCATATATCCTCCGGAATTGGCAACAAATAATTGATTCCCTACAATTTCCATTTCTTCCGGCTGATATCCTACTGTTGCAGTTCGCTGAATGGTAAGGGATACCGTATCTATTTCTGCTACTTTTCCTTTGGGAGCCAGCGGGTTGATATCTACAGGTCCTGCATAACTGCTGGCATATGCTTTTCCATCTTTAAAGGTCATGTATCTGCAATTCTGTAAATAAATTGATTTGATATGCTTGGCGGTTTTGGCCTCCAGCACTTCGATAGTATTGGAAACATTAACTACAATGTATAGTTTACTTCCGTAGATTTTAATATCATTTCCTACATCCCCCAGTTCTTTTAAAACATTGGGATTGATCTCTGAATAGATATTTCTAAAATAGGTTCCTTTGGTATAATCAAAAAAATCAAGAGTGCATTTGTTGCTGCCCATATTTCCTTCATTCAATACATAGAATCCTTTTATTGCCGTATTCTCAACAGGGTTAAGCCCTTCCACAACTTCCATAGGAATAATGACATCATCGGTACGACAGGAAACAAGCGCAATCAATGTCAAAAACAGAAAATAAATATTTAGCTTTTTCATAAATTAAAGTTTAAAGTGAGTCTGAAGTTTCTTCCCGGCATAGGATAATTGAGTACCACATCATAATACTGGTTAAAAACATTATTCATTTCCAGATTGATTTTAAAAGGATGTCCGGCCAGGCTCAGTTTTCTCTGAATAGAAAGATCGTGGGTATACCAAGGCTGAATAAAATTATACTGAATATTATCCAGCTGCCCGTCATATCTTTTTCCTACGTAGATTGTACTGTAATTGAAGCTCCAGTCTTTATAATCAGCCATTAGGGTAAAGGATCCGCTATGCCATGGTGTATAAGGGATCTGTTCTCCATAATAAGTTTCTTTCTCTCCGGCATTATTTGTTATGTCCTGAGCCTTCTGATAGGTATACGATAATAATGGTCTAATTTTCACATTCCCCAACATCATTTCAGCCTGTACGTTTACATCCGCTCCAATGATTTCAACCTTCCCAAGGTTCACCATCATCCAACGAAACATATTGGTGGTTGGCACAGCCACAATTTTATCTTTTACTCTGTTATAATAGCCGTCTACTTTTACATAAAGACCTTTAAATAGGGAATGATCATATTTTTTCTGATAGGTAAACCCCACGTCATATTGATGAGTAAACTCAGGTTGCAGATAGGTATTTCCAACACTCGTATAGTACAGGTCATTAAAGGTGGGTAATCTGAAAATATTTTTATAGAAAGCTCTAAGGGTCAGCTCTGGTATTGCTTCCGGCTGATAGCTCATAAAGAAAGCGGGTGTCCATTCTCTCCTGTCATCAGGGCGCTTATTCATTTTTACTTCCTCAAAGGTAAATGTCCCTAAAAGGCTTCCTAAAAACTTAAACCTGTTCCATTGATAGGTAGAAGCTAAAGCTACAAGCGTAGTATAGCGGGTAGGATATGAAAAATTATACAAATTAGCATCCAGATTATTGTACTGAAAATCTCCATTCAGACTGACATCCCAATTAGGATTGATGGAGTATACATTGGAAGAGGAAAGATAAACCTCCCGTTGAATATAAGTATTGATGGCGGGCATCGCAGACTGAGACAATACAGTATCATTAAAATAAGTATAATCATAAGCAAACTTTGCCTTCAGCTGAGTTTCAAGCTTAGGAAACAGCTTTTTTCTGAAATTGGCCTGCACAAAATAATTTTCATCAAGCATTCTTGCTCCTCTTGCTTTGAAACGGTTCTTCACAATAGGTGCCGGAATACCTCGATTTGAAATATATCCATACCCACGTATATTCCAGCTTCCGTTATTTAAAGTTCCATTAAGAGCAGTTTCAAAGCGCTTTGCTTTAATGTCGGAGTCATATCTTTTGGAAATGGTATCAGAAGCAGTAGCTCCATTAGGATATTTCCTGCTATAATGGAATTTATAAAGACCATCACTTTGAAGGAATTCTGCACTGACACTTGCTGAAATTCTTTTGGAAATCTTTTGCTCTAAACGGAAAGAAGGATTAAATAAATCAATAGAAGCACTTTTTGCTCTGATCAAAAGATTGGTTTTCTTATTTCCTGTGAATACAGGCGTTTTGGGTTGCAAATAAATAGATCCTGATGATCCGAAGTCTTTTGCGGGCTGAAAAATTTCACTTTTCTGACCATTGTACAAGGAGATCTCTTCCAGATCATCCAGAGAGTACCTTCCCAAATCTACCAATCCGTTTTGAGCATTCCCCAACTGGATTCCATCATAGAAAACACCTACATGCTGGCTTCCCATACTTCGAATGTTGACCGTCTTCAAACCTCCCATGCCGCCATAATCTTTAATCTGGACACCGGAAAAATACCGTAAGGCATCAGCAACAGAATGACTGTTGAGCCTTTCGAGCTCTTCACCCTGTAAGACCTGCGCAGGCAAGATTTCTTTAAAGTTCTTTTTGTAAATATTGACCGTCTTTATGGCTTCTCCTTTAATACTGTCTTTTTTCCTGGTTTGGGAAAATAGAATTTGAGAAGTCAACACGAATACCGTGAAAACAGTTTTATGGAATTGAAATGTAGTTAGTTTTGCTATCATTAGCTCATTCATGGATCATGATGACGCTAATGGATATAAGAAAAGCAACGACAAAGCACAGCTGTCACTGCACAGAATCATTGTTGTCCTAAGCTTTATTCCACGAAAGCGTCAAACGTTTATTATTTCTGGCAGGTCTTCTGACTTACTCCATTTTTGAAATCCTTCCCATTCCTAAAAACAGTGGATGTATTCTTCAAAAACTTTGGTGCGGAGCTTACAGCAGCGGGTCTGTTCCGGATTTTCACCGGATTCCCTTTTAAGAGCTTATTATGGCTCACCAAATTCCGGCAAAGATATAAAATTCCCCCCAGATACGATGGTATGCAGAATAAAATGATTATCAATCAGTAAACATGAAAAATCCCGCCATAATGTGACGGGATTTAGACAATCAATTTTTGTTGAATTTTTCTGTTTTTAGCAATGATTATTTTTTCACAAATTCACGATCGCTCAGCGTTTTCATAAATAGGATCAGATTGGTCTTTTCCTGTTCTGAGAGAGGAATTCTGTTTCCATTATTTTTAAAAACAGGATCAAGATTATCTGCAGATAAGACTCCTTTATCAAAATAATCAAGAACCGCTCTTAGTGTTGGGAATTGTCCATAGCTTCCATAGGGTGCAGTATATTCTACATTTCGTAAAGAAGGAACCCGAAAACTCATATAATCTGCTGGGATTCCTGTAACTCTTCCCCGTCCGGCTTCATTGGTATCCGGATTTACAGGAAACCCGATATTTCTGAAACTTTGATCGGTAAACAATTCTGTACTATGACAACTCACACATTTCTGTTGAAAAGTCTGATATCCCAATGCTTCGTTTTCCGTGAAATTTTCTCCTTCTTTTCTTTTTACCTTATCATATTTGCTATTGGCAGAAATCAAAGTGTATTCATATTGGGCTATACTTTTATAAATTCTTTCAGCAGTAATGGTTTCGTCTCCAAAGGCTTTTCGAAAAAGATCTTTATACATCATATCATCTCTTATTTTTCCTATCACTTCCAGAATAGAAGACCCCATTTCTTCATGAGTGATAATAGGAACCAATGGCTGATTTTCCAATTGAAGAATATTGCCATCCCAATTATAAAACTTCATAAACAACATATTCTGAATAGCAGGTACATTTCGCAATCCTACTCTATTCTGAATTCCTATTCCCCGTGCATTATGATCTGCAAAGGCATTTCCCTGGATATGACAACTGGAGCAGGAAATACTATTATCTGCACTCAGCCTTTTCTCATTAAATAATTTTTCCCCCAACTCTATCCCATATTTTGTAGGTCTGTTAGAGTTCACCGAATTGTTTAGTTCCGGAAATCCAGACGGAATATTGAGCGAGACCTGTGGATTATCGCCAGAAATAGGTTCGTAACGATCGTTATTACAAGATATTAATAGAATAATAATGGCTAAAATGCTTAATCCTTTTTTCATTGCAGCAGAAAGAAGTTTAGTTTTCAACAGCACTCACTGAAAACATTCCGGAAATATCGCTTGAGCCGTTTCCACCGAGGTTATCAACAAATTTTACCATTTGGTTAGCAGTATGAATATTCGGAGTAGCATTGCCATCTGATCCTGTTCCCGTAACCAATACAATCGTATTGATTTTCCCCGTCAACAGTTTATCAAAATCTGCTTTAATAATAATTTTAGGCGCTTTGCTATCCACAATCGCATGTTGGGAAAGATCTAAAGTGACATCTCTATATGCATCTACTCCCTGGGTAAAGTTTCCTTCCGATCCTTTTATGGTACTTCCGGTGTGAATGGACATCTGTTTGTTATCTGTTCCATAAAAGCCTTCAATTTTTGTAAAACGATACCCGGCTCCCCATTCCCACATCATTTGGGTATCGTTAGATCCTGCAGTGGCATAGAACTTTGGAAATCTCACCTGATCCAAAACATTCAGATCTTTTTTTACTCCTAGTCCGAATTTGATTTTTTTATACTCTCCGGCAGGTATATTACTCAATAAGTAACGAAGCGTTTCCGGTTTTGATTGGTCAATCACGGTAGCACCCTGATCCAGATCATTAACTTTATATGGAATTTCATTCCCATCTGCTTTTACCAGACGAATATTACTGATTACATATTTCAATTCTGAGAAATGATGAACCTGCCCTTCTGCTGAGGTATTGATGGTAGCTGTATTTGAAGTAGCACCTCCGAGAACAATCGTTTCACTTTTAAATGTATTCTTGAATTCAAGGGTAACATTATTGGCAACAGGATTTTCATCACTGTTCTGGCAAGAAATTACACCTAATGAAAAAGCGGATAATAGTAGATATTGTTTTAAGTTTTGCATTTTAAAAATTTTAGTTGTTGTTTTAATTAAAGTTTCTAGCATCTTTAAAAGTTGAATTTTAAAGACGTATAAATATTACGACCCATTCTTGGGATATTTCCCCAATCTGCATAGGTGCTGTAATATTTGTTTAACAGGTTTTCGGCTCCTACCTGAAAAACGGTTCTAAGTTTTTTGATTCTGAAAGTATAATCCATGGAAAAGTTCCATATGGTATAGGCTGGCGTCTGATCTTCACCATACTCAGGACTGTAATTGAGCTGGATAAAATCTCCATTTACAGAAGTCTGAATTCCAAAATTGCCATGGGTATAATGTAAAGAGGTCAGATAGCTTAAAGGACGGATGAAAGGCAGATTTTTTCCTTTATCATCCCTTCCTCTTGCATACGTCAGCGTTCCTTTCCAGTGTAAATCCGGCATAATGCTGTAATTGGCATTCAGAGACATATTAAAGAGTGTGGCATGATCCAGTGAAGTATAAGCCTTCACTCCTACCGATTGGTAATTCATAGGACTTCCAAGACTCAGAATTCTTCCGATAATATAATTCTGAATATAGAAGTAATTTACTTTGGCTTCAATACTCATTTTTTCATTCTTAAAACCTGCACTGGCATTGGTTTCATAAGAAATTTCATTTTTTAGGTCAGGATTTCCGATATAGTCATAGCGGTCAAAACTGTTGTAGATATAATAGCCATACCCTTCTGAAACGGAAGGCGCTCTATGACCGTAGCCCGTTCCTACAGAAAAATTAAAATGATGATTGGTAAATTGATATCCTGCATGCAGGCTGGGAAGAATTCTTGTTTTTTCCTGGGATGCTCCCGGATGGAAGATCCAGTTGAATTCAGGATATTTAGACTCATTATAATTCAGCCCTAATGATCCTCCGAAACTCAAACGGCTTCTATCAGAGATATCCCATTTATTATTCATCGAAAAACTGGCAAAACGCGTCGTCACCCAAGGCCAACTATACGCAAACATAGTTCTGTTCTTTCTATCCTGAGGATACATGCGCATTTCTGCAATCGATGTGTTGTTGTAGGCATTAAGTTCTATGTCTGAGGTATACCATTCTTTTGTGAGATTCATTGAAGAAACAAGTCCATAGGTAGTACTCCATCCCGGCATATCCATGTGTACCAGATTCTCAGGACGCTTTGTATCATCCATATAATGCTCGATGGTATTGAAATAGATTTTTGTATCCCAGGATTTAATTAATCCTTCTTTAAACAATTGTCTATAAGATGCTGAGGTAATCATGGCTCTGGAAAGCCATAAATCCATTGGTAATGCAGGAAATCCGACATTTTTCGCCATATCAAAGATTGCATCCACTTTCACTGAAGATAAAGAACTTGTTTTGTAAGCGATTCCAATTCCCGTATTGAACTTATTATATTGAGAGTGATTTACTTCAACATCATTCCCATCATAATAATTACCTGCTTTCCGGAAGGAAATACTTCCGTCTACCACAAGCTTCTTCCCGGAATAGGATATATTTCCAAGGTTAAAAAACTGTTTATTATTGAATTCAAAACCTGTCTGATAGACTCCATTCCATTTTTTTTCAAGATCAAAAGGGGTACTTTTTCTTTTCAAGTCAATACTTCCGGCTACTGTTGCTCCATGCGAGCTTCCTTCCTGGCCTGATTTTATATCTATCCCCGAAAGGTTATTGCTTTCCATATAGGAGGTAACCGGATCCATTTTATCAGTACATGCTCCAAAGATGCGCATCCCATCAAGCGTAATGACAGATCTTTCCGTACTCATGTTGTTGAGCAACGGTTCCCAAGCATACGCTCCACGCTTTATAAAACTGATTTTATCTGAAGATGCCAGAAATTCATCCACTGAAACGGCCATTTTCATTTCCGTTTCGATCTTCTTTTTATTGCTTTTTACTTTTACCTCAGCGATATGAGCAATACTGTCTTTTTTTACTTTTCGGTGTTGTGCATTGATAACAACGCCCAAAAAGATCAATATAATTCCGAGCTGCTTCATTACTTTAGAATAAGGTATCGATAAAAAGTTCACTTTTAGCTCCCGGAACACCTGGGGTAAAGTCTGTGGAAACCTTAGTACCTTTAATGATCTTACCATTTTTATTCAGCATGATAAAATTTAAAGTCCAGTTTCCTGTCATGGTATAGTTGACAATCCCATGATACAATCCGTCATTTCCCTGGATTAAATCCTGATTATTGGGAGAAGAATGGTTTCCCATGGATGGTTCCGGCATTCTCGGATCCAATTGCAACGTATATCCTTTCACTTCCGAATAAGAAAACTGTGAAGGATCTGGAAAACTTCCGGATGAAGCAGTAGGTTTATTGTATTTATAAATTCCAGCGACCAGTTTATTTTCTGCCACTCTGGGTTTTTGAGGGGCAATAAGTGCAATATAATATTGTTCGCCATCATTTCCTGTAAACAAAGTCATATTAAGGTTTTTATTACTCTGTTCATTCACCATAATATCTTTATTGACCGTATATGTTTCCTCTTTCACTTTGAAACTCATATAAAGTTTCCAGCTTACTGTAGAATTGCTTTTATCAGTAAATACAGAATATCCTGAATAATATTTACCCTCCGGTTTGTAATCCAAAGCGTATTGATAAGGACATGAAGTCTTACTTCCATCAGCTTTTGTCATGATGGGTAAAAAAGTAATGTTCGAAGCATTAATATTTTCGTTGGTCTGAGTATTGATCATCTTTACTCTGATTTCATTATATCCCTGATAAAATGTTCCGTTTAAGGTCTCAATGCTTATTTTATATTGATCTTTATTGAGAGCCGCCGCTTCTTTAAATTCATAGTGTTCCGGAACGGCTGTATTGATTTCGCTTTCATAATCAGTTTTGTCGAGGGTGCAGGAAACAGCCATCAACAGTAAACTCATGATGAAAAGTTGATACATTTTCATTGTTGATTTTTTTAGTTGGTGAATACAATAGAAATACTTTGAATGCGGAAACATTCAATATTTTTTACCACAAAAGGCACAAAAGGTTTTATAACACTTAAGTTATTTTAAAGCTGACCAATAAACCGTTTAGAAGTACACTTAAGCTTTTTGAAAATCTTTGATTTTCAAGTTTTGTGAGCTTTTACACCTACATATTTTAGCTTACTTAAACTCTCTTAAATAAACTTCTGTGACTTTTGTGGGTAGTATTTTATAGGAAAAACTTAAAAAACCGGTGGTTTGAAAATGTGATTCAGAAACAGAAAAGAATAAGCTGTTTCATAGATAAAGTTGAAATTGAAAAAAGTAATTTTTCCAGTAAGAGTAACCTCTGTAATCTCAGGCAGTGTATAGATATCAAGAATTTTCTGCCCTGAGTTTTTTATTTTGTTGAAAGGAGTAGATTCTGTCTCGTTATTAGCTTTTGCCAACTCTTTGCTCAGGTAACATTTTCCGTTACAATGAAGCTCAGGTTTAGTTTTATTGACACAAAGGGTATTAACGATATAATCATAATTTACAGCATACTCAGCCAGTGGTATCAGAGGTCTGAACACCATATAGCCTATAAAAAGTATGCTGTAAATGAATTTCATGAATTATTTTTTGCTTAAAGCAGCCTCATATCTTTTGCTGACTTCTTTCCAGTTTAACACATTCCAGATCGCTGAAAGATAATCTGCTCTTTTGTTCTGATATTTCAGGTAATAAGCGTGCTCCCAAACATCGATTCCCAAAATAGGAGTTCCTTTTTCTTCTACGATATCCATCAAAGGATTGTCCTGATTAGGCGTAGAAGAAACGAAAAGTTTTCCGTTTTTATCCACAGAAAGCCAAGCCCATCCTGATCCGAAACGGTCTGCACCCGCTTTACTCATTTTTTCTTTAAAAGCATCCAGGCTTCCAAAAGCTTCGTTAATCGCCTTTGCTAATTTTGCTGAAGGCTGAGTATTCTTCTCCGGAGTAAGGATCGTCCAGAAAAGCTCGTGGTTGTAATGTCCGCCGGCATTATTTCTCACCGCAGGGCTTAATTTGGAAGTTTCGGAAAGGATTTGAATCAATGTTTCCTTTTCCTGTGGAGTTCCGGCAATGGCCTTATTCAAATTGGCAGCATACGCTGCACCGTGCTTTGAATAGTGAATCTCCATAGTCTGTGCATCTATTGATCCTTCCAATGCATTGTAAGCATACGGTAAAGGGGTTTGCTTAAACTGAGCCAGTGTAAACTGAGCCGCAAATACTGCTCCTAAAGCAGCTATTTTCATAATCTTCATAATGTTTTGTTATATGGTTTAACAATATTTTTTTGAAGGATGGAAGTTTGAGGATGGAAGATCGAAGTTATGTAAGTCCCAATATTAAAGCCTTTCCTTTTCTACACTTATTACTTTTTAGAAGACTGATATTATTACAGTAAACTATAAGTACTTCCAGCTTCCCTCTTCCTGTCTTCCCTCCTAATTCAATAATTTCTTAATGTCCTCAATCAGAATCTCTCTGTCCGGGTGATACTTTCCGGTTAACTTTGGAGTTTTTCCTTCCGGATCTTCATAGTTTAATCCTGAATAATAAAGGATCGGCATATTTTCTTTATTGTATCTGCATCGGATATTTCCTTTTTCATCTACAAGAGCGATCATACCGCTGTGATTAAGACTTTCTGCATCATCTTCCTTATCTCCAACGTAGATATTGAAGTGATCAGCAAGTTGACCAATATAGGATCTATCCCCTGTTAGGAAATGCCAATTGGGAGATGTAGCTCCAATTCTTTTGGCATGTTCTTTTAACGCTTCCGGAGTATCATTTTCCGGATCGATACTGATGGAGATAATTCCAAAATCAGGAGTATTGACCTGGTTTTGAATCGCCTTCATATTGGTATTCATTACCGGACATATCGTAGGACATTTACTGAAGAAAAACTCTACCAGATATACTTTTCCCAGCATATCTTTATTGGTAATCTTTTTCCCATTTTGATCCGTCAATTCAAAATCAGGAACTTTCATCACCGTATAAAGATTCTTTTTAAAATAACCCATCCCTACTCCTATTCCCAGGAATAATAAGGCCATAACAGCAATCGGGATAATGACCTTACTCTTGTTATTAGTCTGTTTATTTTTGGACATAACTTGCAGGATTTTTCTTGAATTCATCTTTACAGTAAGAGCTGCAGAAGCCATATATTTTATTTTTATATACTGCAGTATCTTTTATAAATCCGGCTGTTTTCATATGACAAATTGGATCTTCTTCATTAACGACTTGCACGTTCTTTATATTCTCTCCGGAAGAGTCCATTTTATTTGTATGTTTTACCTGCGGTTCTTTGGCACAGGAAAATAAGGTAATCGACAGCAAAGCCATCAAAATAATTGGAGATTTCATTTTAATAATAAATTGAAATTAATACTATTGATAAAATTACGGGATTAAACAATACATCAAAATAAATTATACGACACATTGAAATCGCATAGAAGATTTCCTTCTAAATCTGCAATGAATTGTTTATATAGACCTTATCTAAAACTAAAATCTTAGTTCAATATTAAAATTAAACTAAAGGAGGGTGAAATATTCTGGAAAAATAATCTGAAGAATGGGAATCAAAGTAACCTGAATCTGAAACTTTTACCAGCGGTTCAGGATCTTTTTTGTTTGAAAAAGAAAGAATTTCATGAGAGATAAAAACATCCAGTCCGGCAATTTTTACTGTCTGTGAAGTATTGGACTGTTTTTCTGTTTTTGCCAGTTCTTTCTCCACATAACACTTCCCTTTACAGGTAGCCTGTGGGATGTCTCTTTTTTCACAAAGGTTTTTTACAATATAATCATAGTTTACCGCATAGTTTACCAGTGGCAAAACGGGACGTATTGCAACCGTAAAAATGATAAATATGGATATGAATAACCTCAATTCTTCAGTTCTGTGTTACAAATATACTACTTCAAAATTGTTTTCTGTTGTATTTATGATGAATGTCATTGATGGTTTTTCCTATTTTGTTGGAATACATAAAGCCACAGAGAGCTTTTAAGATTACGTCTTTAACGTACGAAGACTTTATCTGCTATAAACATGAATGCTGGATATTAATGGCCACGAATGCACGAATAAATTTATTTGGCTTACAACCTATGTGTCTATGTGGTTTAAATTTTTTCTAACCACATAGATTTCTATGTTAATAAGCAAGTATTATAAGTGTTTTTTATTGATAAAAATTCTTCTTTTGGAAAAAATGGCTGTTTTCGTTTGATTACGGCCATTATTCGATGTACTAATTTGTTTCTTATAGCATTAAGAACACTCATTTTATTTTTACCCTCTTCTACTTTTCTCAGAAAATAGGTCTTTAATTCCTTGTCTGCTCGTATACTTGCCATGGCAGATAAATGAAGCAGCTTTTTCAGTTTTTGATTCGCCATTTTCGATACACGTTCTTTTTTTACGATGGTTCCTGATTGATTTTTGAACGGAACAACTCCTGCATAACAAGCAAGGTGTTTAGCATTATCAAACGATTTGAAGTTATTGGTAATGATGATCAAATTAAGAGCACATTGAGTTCCGATTCCAGGAATGGAAATCAAAAGTTCTTTGTTTTTCTTAATCTCATCTTGGATTTCCATAAGTTCTGAAAGCTGATTTTCTATTGTTTTTATAGATGTGGTAAGAGTTTTCAGCGTTTTTGAAAAGGCTTGGGTCAATAGCTTAAACACATACACATCGTGACTTTTGGCTTCCCTTAATTGATTTTCCAAAGCCGTTTTTTGCAATAGTAAAGTATCACGGGATTTAGCCAGCACGTTCATTCGTTGTATAACTTCCTCTGATTCCTCATAAGGCATTATTTTATCGTGATAGCGAACAGCGTATTCTGCAATTCTTCTGGCATCTTTTTCGATCATCTTTTTCCTCTTAAATCACTGGCTGCTTTTTTTGATTTTTAACAGGATGTTCCACCCAAAAGCAGATACTCTGATTTTTGAACAAAAACTTCTCTAATGGTCGGTTATAAATTCCAGTATTTTTCGCAGCAAATCAAAAGGTCTTCTTTGGTTATTTTTCAGAAGCTTTAAAAATACCTTTCAAAAAAATGAAGATATTCCTTTCTCTGTGTTGGGAATGATCTGCTCACATTGGATCTTATACTCAGAATCCATTATAGCACAATCTAATTTTTGATTTGGAAATATCAATGCCGATAACGTACTTTTTGTCTCATAACTTTTTTTGAGGTTATCATTCACATTGAGAATCGTGTCTAAGCCCTTGATAATAGGTCTCGAACCTAAATTTCTATAATGACCTTATTCTCAAAGAAACAGGGTTCATAATCTATGTATAGGCCTCGAATCCTTGGACACATAATGGTTCACCCTGTTTCTTGTGAATGCTTTTATTTTGTAAACTTAATTTCTTTTTACAAACTAAAGGGTACATAGAAAATATTCTAAAGTATAATCTTTCTATTCGTGCATTCGTGGCAAAATAATTAATGACAGATCGCACAGATGATTGTGGATAAAAATCTGCGTAATCAGCAAAATCTGCGAGAGTTCTTATCTCTTTACAACAATCTGTTACCTATAAAATTAATAAAACTGTATCTGTTATCATTCTCATATTATAACGAACTTTGATTACAAGGCTTCAGAATCTATATCATGATCCAGATAAGAACCGCTACTGCAGAAGATGCCCAACATATTGCATTGCTGGGAAGGTTAACTTTCACAGAAACATTCTCGGAACACTTCCGGGATCCAAAAGATTTGTTTGATTATTTTGAAAGAACCTTCAGTGTTGATAAAATCAGGAGCAGTATACAAAATCCTAATAATAAATTCTGGATGGCCTTTTGGAATGAACTTCCAATTGGATATGCAAAACTAAAAGTGAATTCACCTACTGATTTTATTGATTCAGCTGATGTTTCTCAACTACAGAAGATCTACGTTCTTAAAGAATTTTTGGAGAAAAAAGCAGGAAAAGCATTGATGGATGAACTAATGGCTTCTTTCGAAAATTCTGGTCAGAAACATATCTGGTTATCCGTTTTAAACTCCAATGAGAGAGCGTTACAGTTTTATGATAAAAACGGTTTTTCCAAAGTTGGAGAACATCAATTCAGTATTGGAAAAGAGGATTTTGATTTCTTTGCCTTATCAAAACAGAAAATTTAGTTCTTTATAAAAGTTTAATCTTGTTAAGCTCTGTTGTTTTTCGGCAGGGCTTTTTCTTTGTTGCTATTGCTGTTGGAATGCGCAAGGGCGCTAAGAATTTTTAAAAGACTAATATTTTTAAGACGCTAGGATTTTATCTGCGATAAAATTAGAGACTGCTTATTTGTGGCTAAGATCATTTTCATGGAAAAAGTTGTTAAAACCTTATAGGTTTATACTGAACGGTTCAAACAAAATAATTACAAATTAGTACCGAAAATCTTTGATTTTCTTGCGCCTTAAAAACAGTATATATTCAAAAAGCCTTGCGCCCTTGCGTATTCCAACAAACATTTTATTAATATTTATAAAAAAGACTCCGCTGTAACCAGCAGAGCCTTCATTAATATAATATAGTTGTATGTTATTCAATTTTAAAACTTCATTCGCTGAATTCTTACTGCATTTAAGATTGCCAGCAAAGCAACTCCAACATCTGCAAAAACGGCTTCCCACATCGTTGCCAGACCTCCTGCTCCAAGTACAAGTACAACTGCTTTTACCGCAAAGGCCAGGATAATATTCTGCCAAACAATTTTTTTCGTTTGTTTACCAATATTGATCGCCATTGGAATTTTACTTGGTTTATCATCCTGAATAACGACATCCGCAGTTTCAATCGTAGCATCACTTCCTAAACCTCCCATTGCAATTCCCACGTCACTTAAAGCAACTACCGGAGCATCATTCACACCATCCCCTACAAAGGCAACGGTTTGATTTTTTGCTTTGATCTCTTTTACTTTATTCACTTTATCTTCCGGAAGAAGATCTCCAAATGCATTATCAATTCCCAACTGATCGGCTACATATTTTACTACGGTTCCTTTATCTCCACTCAACATAGTAGCTTTCACTCCCATTTTGTGAAGATTATCAACGGTTTCTTTTGCATCTGCTTTAATACTGTCTGCGATGGTAATATATCCTGCGAATTTTTTATCATACGCAACAGCAATAAGGGTATACACAATATTAGCATGATTGATATCGTAGCTGATATTGAATTTATCCATTAATTTAAAGTTCCCTACCAGCAATTCTTTTCCATTAACTGCTGCTTTCAATCCGTGACCTGCAATTTCTTCTACATCATCCATCGGAATGGAATAATTAATATCTCCTACATAATTGTGAATGGCAGTAGCTACCGGGTGTGTACTTTTACTTTCCAGCAGATTGACCAACTGCATGATTTCATCTTTATTGAATTCAGAGCTCATGCTTACTTCCTGAACTTTGAAAACTCCTTCCGTCATGGTTCCGGTTTTATCCATCACTACATTCTGAATCTCTGCAATGCTATCGAGAAAATTGCTTCCTTTAAATAAAATTCCGTTTCTACTGGCTGCTCCGATTCCTCCAAAGTATCCTAGCGGAATAGAAATTACTAAGGCACAAGGGCATGAAATTACAAGGAAGATCAATGCTCTGTACAACCAATCTCTAAACAGATAATCGCTGACAAAGAAGTAAGGCAAGAAAGTAATTCCTATCGCCAGAAATACGACAATCGGCGTGTATACTTTTGCAAATTTTCTGATGAATAATTCTGTAGGCGCTTTCTGAGCGGTTGCGTTTTGAACCAACTCCAATATTTTACTTAATTTACTGTCTTCATAAGCAGTAGTTACTTTTACCAAAGCAATACTATTCATATTAATCATCCCCGCCAAAACAACTTCACCTTTATTTTTGGTATCCGGTTTACTTTCCCCGGTCAAAGCTGCGGTATTGAATGAAGCTGAATCGGAAATCAGTTCTCCATCCAGTGCCAGCTTTTCACCAGGTTTTAACTGGATCACATCTCCTATTTTGGTTTCTTTAGCTTTAATGGTTTTAGGCTGATTATTTTCCATAATAGTAACCTCATCAGGTCGTTGATCTAATAAAGCTTTGATATTTCCTTTCGCTCTGGTTACCGCCATAGACTGAAAAACCTCTCCTACTGCATAAAAAAGCATTACCGCAACTCCTTCAGGATATTCTCCGATCGCAAAGGCTCCAATGGTGGCAATACTCATCAGAAAGAATTCTGAAAAGACATCACCTTTCATAATGCTTTTAAAAGCATCTTTCAATACTGGGAATCCCACAGGGATATAAGCTGCCAGGAACCATACTAATCGTACCCAGCCAGTAAACCATGCTGGTTTTATATAGTTATCAAAAGCAATTCCTAATAATAAGATCACAAAAGATATAATCGCGGGCAAAAACATTTGAAAGGTGGTCTGATCGCCAGTGTCATGAGAATGACCATGGTCATCATGATCGTGGTCATGGTTATGCCCATCTCCTTCTGAATGATTATGAGTATGTCCTTTCGGATCTTTTTCCGGGGTTGTACTACAGCATTTTTCCATAACTGATATTTTTATACAAATGTAAGGGTGAGACTGATGCAATGCTATTGCAAACTTTCAAGACAATTTTCACAGATTCCTTTAGCAAAGAGTCTTATTTCATCAATTCGGAAATTGGTTTGTATATTTCCGGAAAGGAAATATCCTCTTTACAGGTGGTCTGTTTGCATATTTTACAATAGAAATGGAGATGCCAGTCTTTATGTGTTTTTTCATCACAATCGTCATCACATAACTTGTATTTTGTGGTGGTATTTTCCTGGATGCTGTGAACGATTCCCTTTTCTTCAAAGGTTTTTAATGTTCTGTAAATGGTAATTCGGTCTGCATTCTCAAAGTGATTTTCTATTTCAGACAAAGACAATGCTGCGTCTTGTGAGCTTAAAAAATCATACACCAAAATCCTCATACTGGTAGGCTTGGTATTTTTATCGATGAGTTTGTTTTCTATATCTTTTTTCATTTTTAGTCTTTTAAAATATTACAGATGTACTTCATTTTCTTCGTACCCTTCTTCCTCTATCTGAAATGTTGTATGGTTTATTTTAAAATTTTCAACAGTGGTATCTGTCAGTGTTTTTAACAATTGATTCTGGGAAACTCCGTTATCTTTAACCACGTGAGCACTCATCGCATTGACACTTGAAGTCAGTGACCATACATGTAGATCATGCACATTTTTCACGCCCTGAACCTGCTCCAATGATTTTCTTAATGTATGAATATCCACATCCGCCGGAGTTCCTTCTAATAATACATTGATTGCTTCTTTTAACAGTCTCCATGTTCTAGGGAATATTAATAATCCAATCGCTGCTGAAATCAATGGATCGGCATAATACCAGCCTGTTGTCAGCATAATAATACCAGCAATCATTACCCCTACGGAAGTCAGCATATCGGAAAGTACTTCAAAATAAGCGCCTTTCATATTCAAACTTCCTTCTGAATCTTTTCTAAGAATCATCATCCCGACAATATTGACCAATAACCCAATTCCTGCTACAATCAACATAGATTTACTCTGTACTTCCGGCGGATTCTGAAATCGCTTATACGCTTCAAACAGTACATATATCGAAATTCCCAACAAAACGACAGCATTGATAACTGCTGCTAATATTTCGGTACGATAATATCCATACGTTCTGGAAGGATCTGCTTTTTTCTCGCCTATTTTTATGGCTATAAATGCCAGCAAGAGTCCTACTACATCAGTCAGCATGTGAGCAGCATCTGCCAATAATGCAAGACTGTTAGTTACAATTCCGCCTATGACCTCAGCAATAAGATAGGTTCCGCTAAGGCAAAGTACGATCAGCAAGTTTTTTTTTATGTCTGCTTGCTGCGGAGGGAGTTTGTATTTGTGTTTGGGTATTTTCCATAGTTAATGGCTTATTTACATTTCATAATAAGATGTATTTTCTTTTTTCAAAGGCACGTTTTGTTCTCCTATCATTTGTCTGATATTGATTTCTATGGTTTGAGCCAGAGAAGTCACCGGAGTATCCACAGGTCTGTTTTCAAATGGATCCTGCATCATAATGGAAGTTTTTTCTATGGCAATGAATACAATCGGAACCAGGAAAGTAACGAGAATCTCTACAATCAGCTGAGAATCATCCAGTCCAAATGGAAGTATTATTGCAAATACATAGATTAAGGTATGAACCAGAATGCTGTAAGCTCTTGGAAAAACGGTATTTTTTAATCTTTCACATTTCCCCATGCTGTCGCAAAGTCTTGTCACCATATCATTCAACTGCATTTGCTGAAAATCTGTCAATTTTGAAGATCCAATTTCTTTAAGTTGCTTTGAATGTGCATCCAGAAGAGCATTGGGAATATTAACAGCTTTGATTTGATTTTCATTCAAATAGTTCTGAACTTTATCTGAAAAAGGTAATTTCCTCAATGATTCTCCCAAAGCATAAGTCCAGATGATCTGCCGTTCTGCAAATTCTCTAACCGTTTTATGATCTTCAGCGGGTAAAAACTGGATGACCTGTCTTACAAAGCTTCTGGAATCATTCACAATAGCACCCCAAACCGTTCTTGCTTCCCACCATCTTTCATAAGATTGGGAGGTTCTGAATGCCAGTAGTAATGATACTGCTGTTCCTAAAAGTGCAGGGATATTCAATGGAAGTGAAATTTTCCGAAACCATGGCAGCATATCCAAAAGTCCGATGGCTACCGCAAATATTCCTATAAACAGAATTTGAGATTTTATTTCACGGATGAAATACCAGACTGATATTTTTTTGTTTAATAGCATAATAGGTCATGTATTACATAGTATAAAAACATTATTTTTTTAACCACAAAAGTCACAAAAGCTTTTATTCTAAACACTTTAGTTCACTTAAGCAAGTATAAAATGAAACCTTATAAAGTTCACATAAGGTGAAAATCAAAGATTTTATAGTTCAAAAACATCTGATATTTTTATTCAAAAAAACATTCAAATGACATTGTAAGATAATCTTTACTTTCCTCAGTCGGTTTTTATAATAAGTCCGTAAACAGTTCTAATTTACGTATAAAAATCGACATTTTATTGATCCCAATCACCTCCATTAGTGTTCGTGTTCTCCTGAATTTACTAGTTTAGCATTCACAAAAAAGGCTCCTTTTACTACAATTTTAGCATTGTCCGGAATATTCCCAACAGGGGTAATGGCAGTATAGCCCATATCTGAAGTTCCCTTCACGATTTCTATTTTCTCGAAGTTTAAAGTTTTCGGATGAGGTTTTCCTTTTTCATCATGTTCTTCCTCTGCTTTTTTATCGGTTTGAATAAAGACATAGAATTTTCCGTCTGCTTCTACAATAGCTTCTGTAGGAACTGCAGGTGTAACACTTTTATCAAGGCTTACGATCCCTGTGATATTCATTCCATCAATCAATCCCGTTTTATTTCCAATCACTTCGCAGTGCATTGAAATGGTTTTACTTTCGTTTTCAAAAGAGGATCCAATACTGTAAATCTTGGCATCATATTCTGTCTCAGGATTATTCGTCAGTTTGAAATGAACAATCTGCCCTACTCTCATTTTTGGAAGATCTTTTTCAAACACCTGAAGATCCAGGTGAATAGAACCGTTATCAATTACCGTGGCCACAGGAGAAGAAATATCCACATAACTTCCAATCTGTGCAGTGATTCCACTAATGGTACCACTGATTGGAGCTGTAATGACCAAACCGGATCTCATATTACCATTGTTTACATTTCCGGGATTGATTCCCATCATCTGAAGCTGCTTTAAAAGAGAGGCTCTTTTCGTTTTTAGGGTTTTCAATTCAGCATCAGCATTCTGAAGATTCTTTTTAGCCCCTGCATCATTATCAAAAAGCTCTCTTTGTCTTCTGAATTCCTGTTCAGCATAAGTAATTCTGCTGTTGGTGGTTAAATAATCCTCCTGAAGCTGTATGTATTCCGGGTTGGCAATAGTGGCAATTACCTGTCCTTTTTTTACAATGCTTCCTACCTGAATGTTTATGGTTTTAATAATTCCCCCGTACAAAGAAGTGATGGTTGCTTTATTGCTGTTAGGAACACTCAAAAGACCATTGGCTTTAATCGTTGAGGTCAGTTCTTTCATTTCTACCGATCCCAATGCAACACCTACAGATTTCATTTGTTCTTCCGTTAGGGAAGCAATGGTTTGCGGTTCTTCTTCATGTGCCTGTTCTTTCTGCTCTGTCTTTTCAGGAGCTTTTTCTTTGGCTGCTTCTTTTTTCCCACAGCTTACTGCGAACAGAGAAATGAATACAAGGGCTATGATGTTATATTTGAGTTTCATATTTGAATTTTTATTGAGTCTAAGGTCGTACACAATCGACTTCATATTATTTATTAATGATTGAATTAATGGTTACTACAGCTTGGTTCACCTGCTGAATAGATTCCAGGTATTTTAACTGAATATTCGTTGCCGTTTGCAGAGCAAAAAGATATTCTACATAGGAAATCTCTCCTGTTTTATATCCTAACTGAGCTGCTTTTACAATTTTCTCAGCATTGGGTAATGCCTGATTGGTGTAATAATCATATTGTTGGATATCCTGCTGATACTGATTGAAAGCATTTTCCAATTGGGCTGTAAGCTGTTTCTTTTGCATTTTCGCATTCGTTTCTGCTACCAGTTTATCATATTCCAATGCCTGCATTCTGGCTTTTGTAGCTCCAAAGGTTAATGGAATGGCCACACCTACTGTTGCTGACTGAAAACGTTTTCCCGAACCATAAAAATTCTCCTGCCCGTTGATGGTGTGAAGACCTATCAATGACTGGTTGGTATATCCCAAACTAAAATCGGGTAACCCTGTAGCTTTTTCAACCTTTTTATTCTTCTCCGCTATTTCCATTTCCTGATAGAAAGCTTTTACGGTAGGATTATTGGCTACAACCATACTGTCTAAGACATTTTCGGCTTTTAAAGGTTCATAGTTGGTATTGAATGGTACTTCGAGATTCTCTGAAGTATTCAGAAGGGTTTTCAAATTTTTATAGGCATTGTTCAGATAGACTTCATTTTGTCTCAATAGCAAATCAATTTCCCCTTTTTGAGTTTCTGCAGTATTGATCTCAATTTTTTTGATATCCCCTGCTTTAAATCTCACCGTTGCAATTCTGATAAATTCTTCATAAAAACCAGCCAGACTGGTCAGTTTTTCTTTATTGTACTGAAGGTATTCAATCTGATAATAATAAGTACGAACGTCTTTTATCAATTCATTGGTCGTAATCTCTTTATCGATCTGTTTGCTTTTAATATTTTCATTAATGAGTTCTTTTCTGGCTTTAAATAAAGTCGGGAAAGGAATACTTTGTGAAATGGCAAAAGACTGGTCAAATTTTGGACTGTTGTATTGCCCCAGCTGGGCATCAAAACTTAATTTGGGAAGCTCCTTAGCCGTTGGACGCAGAGCCTCTGCTGACTTAATGCTTAAATCTTTTGATTGTAAGGTCAGATTATTATTGATTGCCATCTGCACTGCTTCTTCAGCAGAAATAGGTCTGGACTGCGCTTTAAAAGTCTGTCCAAGCATCATTAATCCCAATACAAGAACGATGGTAAATGATTGCATATTATTATTTTTTCTTTTCAAAATCTTTGTATTAAAAATAATATATAACATTGGCAGCACAAATAATGTAAGGAATGTAGCCGTTACCAATCCACCAATAACTACAGTTGCCAAAGGCTTTTGTACTTCTGCTCCTGCTCCTGTAGAAATGGCCATTGGTAAAAATCCGAGGGAAGCTACGGTTGCGGTCATCAGAACAGGTCTTAGTCTGGTTTTTGTCCCTTCAAAAACTCGTTTTAAAATATCGTTTTCGCCTTCTTTTTCAAGCTGATTGAAGGTTCCGATCAGTACAATTCCGTTAAGAACCGCGACCCCAAAGAGGGCAATAAATCCGATTCCGGCACTGATACTGAATGGCATATCTCTCACAACAAGCGCAAATACTCCTCCAATAGCACTCATCGGAATGGCTGTAAAGATCAGGGCGGCTTGCTTGAATGATTTGAATGTAAAATACAACAGCATAAAAATAAGCAGCAATGAAGCCGGAACAGCAATCATCAGACGCTTGCTGGCTTCCTGAAGATTTTCAAACTGTCCGCCATAGGTAAAGTAATATCCGGATGGTAATTTCACTTTATTCAATTTGGTCTGAATATCTTTGACCACACTTTCCACATCACGCCCTTTCACATTGAATCCTATTACGATTCTTCGTTTTCCCTGTTCACGGCTGATCTGTGCAGGACCAAGTTTATAACTCACATTCGCAACCTGTGACAACGGGATCTGAGCTCCTGTAGCTGAGGTGATCATCAGGTTATTCACATCAGAAATATCAGTTCTGTGAAGACTGTCTAAACGAACTACCAAGTCAAAGCGTCTTTCGTTTTCAAAAACCTGTCCGGCAGATTTTCCTGCAAAGGCTGTACTTACCGCATTGTTGACATCTTCTATATTTAACCCGTAATTGGCAATTCTTGTTCTGTCATATTGTACGTTGATCTGCGGAAGGCCGCTTACCCTTTCAATCTGAGGAGCCGTTGCTCCATCCACGGTCTGAATGATCTTTCCAACCTTATCAGCATACACCGCCAATGAATCCAGGTTTTCTCCAAATATCTTTACGGCAACATCCTGTCTTATCCCTGTCATCAATTCATTAAAACGCATCTGAATAGGCTGGTTTTTTTCAAAAAACACTCCGGGAATGGTTTCCAGTTTTTCACTGATCTCATCCGCCAGCTCATTGTACGATTTTTTAGTCTTCCATTCGCTTTGTGGTTTCAATACTACAATCATATCGGTGGCTTCAGGCGGCATCGGGTCTGTAGGAACTTCGGCAGATCCTGTTTTTCCAACAACCATTTTCACCTCATCAAATTGTTTGATCAATCTGGAAGCCTGCATTGAGGTTTCGATACTTTGGCTGAGTGAACTTCCCTGTGGTAATATACAGTGGAAAGCAAAGTCGCCTTCCTGCAATTGGGGAATAAATTCACCCCCCATATTTTTGAAGACAAATCCTGCAATCAAAAAAACTGCGGCTGTTGCTGAAACAATAATATATTTTACTTTAATGGCTTTCTTTAATAATGGCTGATAAATTTTCTGAAGATAATTCATCATCTTATCAGAGAAAGTTTCTTTGTGTGATGCTTTTTTAGATAAGAATAAAGCACTCATCATCGGAATGTAAGTCAGGGAAAGAATCAATGCTCCAAGAATGGCGAATCCAACCGTTTTTGCCATTGGGGTAAACATTTTTCCTTCTACACCAGCCAAAGTAAGAATCGGGATATATACAATCAGGATGATGATTTCCCCGAAAGCGGCACTACTTCTGATCTTTGAGGCAGAAAGGAATACTTCTTCATCCATTTCAGACTGTGTTAAAGTCCGCATTGATTTTCTTACACCTAAATGATGGAGTGTTGCCTCAACAATGATGACTGCTCCATCTACAATTAATCCAAAGTCTATAGCTCCAAGACTCATCAGGTTGGCACTTACTCCAAAAACATTCATCATTCCTAAAGCAAATAACAAGGAAAGCGGAATGGCTGACGCCACAATAAGCCCAGCTCTAAGGTTTCCAAGGAAAACGACAAGGACGAAAATAACGATCAGAGCTCCTTCGATCAGGTTCTTTTCAACAGTATTGATTGCTCTGTCTACCAAATCTGTTCTGTCTAAAAACGGCTCTATCACCACATCATCAGGCAATGACTTCTGAATGGTAGGAATTTCGCTTTGATATTGCTCACCACTTCATTACTGTTTGCTCCCTTAAGCATCATCACTACTCCACCTACAGCATCCACTTTTCCATCATAGGTTAAAGCCCCATAACGCATTGCGCTTCCAAAACGAACATCAGCAACGTCTTTGATGAAAATTGGAACGCTTCCGGTTTCATTTTTAACGGCAATATTTTTAATATCTTCCAGGGAAGTTACCAGTCCGATTCCACGGATAAAGTAAGCATTGGGCTTTTTATCAATATAAGCTCCTCCTGTATTTTGATTATTTTTTTCAAGGGCTGTAAATATTTCGGTAATACTTGTTCCCATTGCCTTTAATCGGTTGGGATCAATAGCCACTTCATATTGTTTTAATTCGCCTCCAAAACTATTGATCTCAGCGACTCCCGGAGTTCCGTTAAGCTGTCTTCTAACGATCCAGTCCTGCATCGTTCTCAGTTCCTTGGCATTATATTTCTTTTCACTTCCTTTTTTAGGGTGAAGAATATATTGGTATACTTCACCAAGACCTGTACTTACGGGCGCTAATTCAGGAGTACCAACTCCTTTGGGAATTTCTTCCACAGCATTTTTCAGCTGTTCATTGATAAGCTGCCTGGCAAAGTAAACATCCACATTTTCTTTGAACACTACGGTAATAACAGACAGTCCGAATCTTGAAATACTTCTTGTTTCCTGAATATCCGGAACATTGGCTATACTTTGTTCAATGGGAAAGGTGACCAATTGCTCTACCTCCTGCCCTGCTAATGTAGGACATGCAGTAATGATCTGAACCTGATTGTTGGTAATATCCGGTACGGCATCTATAGGCAATTTGGTTGCACTCCATGTTCCCCAAATAACCAACACCAAGGTCATAATACCAATGACAGCCTTGTTCTTGATACTGAATTTATGATTTTATCTAACACGATTTTATTGAATTTTATTGAAAATATAGGCGTACAGTATAGAATACTGCAGCAAAAATATCATGAAAACCTCTGCAATGGTATTGCAAAGTTTCACGCAGGCGTAGAAAGCATAACTTTCTAACAGTCAATAAAATTAAATCTTGGGTGGCTGCCAGATAGGATCGTATATCTGGTAAGCAAAGTCGTTTTTATGAAATAAGATCTTCTTTGAAAAATAAGCAGGAATCTGTTCCGGAATCTCCAATAAGGGATCCATTTTAAATGCTGAAACCGTCATCTGACAACAGCTGCAAGCACATAATGGTGAACAAATATCTCCTTTGTCAGTAGAATGAGTCTCAGAAATACTTAAAGAAATTTTTTTGTTGCCCGAATTTAATGGATGAGATACGTCTTCACATGGCATCAGTGATAACGCCATGAAATAAATTGCCAGTATCCATCTTAACAGGTTCATTGCTACAAAGGTAAAGTTTTTTTCTAAAATGGGTGAATCCTCTTGATTGAATTATTACATTCTCCAAAACAGATGCCATTTTAATATTATATTTCAATCTAAAGTATTCATTAATGCTGCTTATGAAAAACGGTTACCTATATTTGAAAATATTTTTTTAAGGTCACGATGATACACAAAGGAACTATAGAAGGAAACGATTTAGAATATGACTTAGCATACATTGGATACACTTTAACCGTCGAACAAATACTATTTGTCATGAAGGTAATGAGTCCTGATTTGTTCAGGTTAACAGCAATATCTACTTACTTTCACATTTTAATGGATATGGTCAGGAAGAAGAAAACAGATTTGACAATACCCCGCAGGGAAGGGAAAAATATATAAATAATCTTTCTATCTCGGATGTATTTTATTTTTCTGAAGACATCAAATCTCACGAACCGGAAGCTCAGAAAAAGATAGGACTATATATTCTGGAATTTTGGAAGATGAGACTTTATCATCTATTTCCAGATAAAGAATTTGATTTTATTTTATCAGAAAATGGACTCTTTGATGAAAGTGGGATCTGTATTACTTTTTCTCAAGGTGTATAACAATTCAATACAAAAAAACCACCGCAAAAGCGGTGGCTAAAAAATCAAATCTAATTATTGGACTGTAGATTATAAATTGGGGTTATTTTCAATCTCCTTCAATGGAATACTGAATAAATAATAAGAACTGTTCGGAACAAACTGAGTCTTATTTGGAAAATCAAAAACCGTATGACCTTTTCCATCTACTGTTTTTATCGTTCCATTAGAGGTTGTAATCTGAACTTTGATCGGCTTTCCTTCTGTATCTACAAATGGTTTTCTCACCACTGTTCCCTGTGTTCTGATAATATCTGAAAGAGAAAATCCTTCTCCAAATAATTCTTTTCTTCTTTCAATCAAGATTTCATTCACTACATCATTTTGTGTTAATGAACCTGTGTAAGCGTTAGCCTTTCTTGCAGCTCTTAATTGATTTAAAACCGTTACTGCCTGAGTTACATTCCCATTTCTTGCTTCTGATTCTGCTTCAATCAGATACATTTCAGCAGCTCTCATATAGACAATATCTGCAATAAGTGTTGACTTAAATTTAAATTTAGCATATCTCAACAACCCTTCTCTTGATGGAAGATTATCCCATGAGAACAATTGAGTTCTGATATCATTGGTATCAAACAATTTCTGAAAGTAAGGATCTGCCATAAAGCTGTAATAATAACTTCCTGATGAAGACACATCCAGATAGTGGAAAGCATAGCTCCCATCAGATTGTTCCTGAGTTTGTCTGCTTCCCCAGATCCATTCTTCATTATTAATATCATTGAATCCATCTTTATACTTTTCCGGAGCCATCAAAGGAAAACCTTCTCTTGCCGTTTTTGCCGCAACAGCAGCTTTACTCCACTCTCCTGTATTCAGATAAACCCTTGCCAGGATACCGTTTACAACGTTACGGTTGATCTTATCTTTATAATTTCTTGTATAGTTCTTTAACAAATTATCTGCATCCGTAAGATCACTTTTAATCAAAGTATAAATATCTTCAAGACTGGATTTCTTCTTTGCTATACTACTTGTTGTTGAAGGCTCTATATAGATCGGAGCCGTTAACGCACTCTTATCTTTAAGGTAACTGAATTGATAAAAGCTGGCAATATTCAGATAACAGAAAGCACGCAATGCTTTTGCCTGACCTTTTACCTGATCTTTTTTTGCCTGGCTTCCTTCCGTTGCATCAATTTTCGCAATAACATTATTCATATTATTGATGGTGGAATACAACATTGTCCAGATAAATAATGGGCGAGAAACTGTACTATTCACCATTTCCGTAAAATCGTAGGTAGATGCGAAACCATATTTATTAGTTAATACAGCTACATCGCTTCCCATCGCATCACTTGCTCTTAAAACAGTAGAATATCCAATATTCGCAAAAGTAGTCCCGTCATTATTGAATTTTGCCCATGTTCCGTTGATTACCGTTTCCGCACTTTCAGCTGTTTTGAAAACCTCTTCACTGGTAGCTTGATCTGTAGGAGCGGTATCCATTTCACTCTCACAGCTTGTAAGCGACCATAATCCTATTAAAGCAAAAGATAAATATTTTAAATTTTTCATTGTTTAAATTTTAAAAGTTAGAAAGTTGCCTGAAGACCAAAAGTGACCGTTCTCATTGCCGGATACCTGAAATAAGTTGTCCCATCCAATGCCTGCTCAGGATCCATTCCTTTATGTTTATAGAAGGTCAGAAGATTTTCTGCCTGAACATAAATTCTGAACTTTTTCAATCCTAATGTTTCAAAATAATCAGATGGAAGCGTATATCCTAAACTTACATTCTTAAGTCTTGCATACGTCCCTGAATAAAGGAATCTTGTAGACGTTGATGTCCAGTTGTTGGTTTTCGTGTTTTAAAGCAGGAACATCTGTATAAGGATTGTCCGGAGTCCATCTGTTCAGCATTTCTGTTCCCCATGCACGTCCGCCTAAGTTTTCCGCTATGTAAGATGGAAGCATAATCTGAATCCAAAAATCTTCCCACCAATTTTTAAATGTTAACAGCGCTGAAAAAAATCAAAGCTTTTTATAATTGATACTCGTACTCACACCTCCTGTTAGCTTAGGTAAAGCAGAACCTTGCAATATTTTTTTGTAGCTTTAGCATATTCGGATGTTGTTCCTTCTACCTGGTTTCCATTAGCATCTTTCGTAATGGTCTTCCATAATGGCTTTCCGTTGCTTGGGTCTACCCCTGCCCATTCCTGAATGTAAAAAAATCATAAACAGAACCTCCTACATTCAATTGCTTAGTCGTTCCAATCACAAGTGGCCCGTTAGGTAATTTTGTGATTTTATTATTTAAAGTACTTAGGTTAACATCGACATTCCATTGGAAATCTTCCGTTTTAATAGGTGTAGTAAACAATGAAAATTCAAAACCAGTATTCTTTATGGTTCCTACATTGGCCGGATAGTCACTAATTCCTAAGGACGGAGCCACCGGTACGTTAAACAACAGGTTTTTACTTTTTCTTTCAAAATACTCTACATTACCTTTAATCCTGTTATTAAGAATCGCAAACTCCAACCCTACATTCAGGTTAAGGTTCGTTTCCCATATCAGATTAGGAGTACCTACTTTTTCTAATGTTTTTCCGGGTTCACCAGCAAGCGGTGAATCTTTATATAATTCCTGGTAAGCATAATAAAGAGCTGAACCATTTGGCTTTTGTAATTTGTCATTTCCTTGTCCACCATAACTTGCACGCAACGTCAATAGATTAAAGAAATTCAGGTTTTTAACAAACTCTTCGTTTGAAAGTTTCCAAGATCCGCCGACAGACCAAAATGTTCCCCATCTGTTATTTTTTGAAAATCTTGAAGAGCTATCTGCTCTTGTTGATGCGGATAAGAAGTATTTATTATCAAAGTCATATTCCACTTTTCCAAGGAAACTTAATAAGCTTAACTTATCACTGTTTCCTCCGAAATCTACCAATAAAGAAGCGGCATCAGGTTCATAGTAATTAGGCAATGAAAACCCTTGTCTGCTTCCAGAAATAATCTGGTAGTCATATTTGTAAAATTCATGTCCACCTAACACATTAATATGGTGCCTGCCAAACCTCTTATCATAGGTAAGAATATTACTGGTGGTATAGGAAAGCGTTCTGCTATTGGTCTTTCTTACAGATCCTCCGGTCTCTTTCCTTGGCCAAGAAGCGGATTCGTATAATAATGTTCATTATAGTTCACCAAATCAACAGAAAAGCTTGATCTAAATTTCAATTCCGGAAGGAATGTTAATTCCATAAAACCTTTTCCTGAAAAGTTATCAATCTTATTTTCATTCTTATCCAATGGTAAGCTTGCCGCTAAATTCTGATTCTGAAGTGCTGCCGTAGGTCTGTATCTCCCAAAATCATATACTTTGTTTCCGTCAGCGTCTAATACGTAAGAACCGTCAGGATTTCTTTCAAGTATGGATAGAAAGATGGAATCGCTCTCGCAGCCTGAATAATATTGCTTGCCTTAGAATCTGAAGAACTCGGAGCCTGCTGAATACTGTTGGTATAACTTAGGTTCACCCCAACATTCAGCCACTTTTTAACTTCTGAATTAATCTTTAACCTTGTATTATATCTTTTAAACCCTGACTCAATCGCCATTCCTTTATCGTCCAAATATCCTAATGAAAAGAAATAATTGCTTTTCTCACTTCCACCACTGATATCAAGATCTACCTGATTTCTGGAAGCCACTCTTTGTAAAACATCTCTCCAGTCATCATTCCATAAAGCTCTTGCTCCCGGTAATAACTTTCCGTCAGTGCCTATTGGTTTTGGATAATTAGCTCCATAAGGATTAATCCCTAAATTAGAAATAATATTATCCGTCGCCATCTGCGCTGCCTGCTGAGCTGAAATTGAACCAGACTGATATCCGTTTCTCATTGCCTCCCAGTATAATTGGAAATACTGATCAGTATTTACTTGTTCATAGTCTTTTACTGCTCTGCCTGAGAATCCCTGACTTATATTAAAGTTGACTCTTGCTTCACCTTTTTTACCAGACTTTGTAGTAACGATAATAATTCCGTTTGCCCCTCTTGAACCATACAAAGCACTTGCAGTGGCATCTTTTAGTACACTGATGGATTCTATATCATTAGGACTGATTCCATTGATATTTCCATCAAAAGGAATTCCATCTACAACATATAGAGGTTCACTGGAAGCACTTACCGAGCCTACTCCTCTGATTCGGATGGTAGCGGTAGCTCCAGGCTGCCCTGAAGCACCCGTAACCTGAATTCCGGGAACTTGTCCTTCTAATGCTTTCGTAACATTGGTTACGGGTCTGTTATTGATTTTATCGCTGGAAATTGTTGCTACTGATCCGGTATAGCTGTTTCTTTTTGCCTTTCCATAGGCTACTACAACCACTTCATCAATTTCTTTTTCTCTAAGAGTATCTTTTTTAGGTTTGGAATTCTGTCCGTTTACACTTACCACCCCTAGAAAAAAGGCAGCAACTGACGGAATCCAAATTTTAGAATTGAATAAATTTTTACTAATCATAATCAATTTTGTTTACCATATATTAAAATTTTGCCCTTTACCGAAAAGTCAGCAAAGGGCATCGATAAATACGATAAACCAAATGCTTATTTTTCCTTTAAAGGCTGAATGTAACACCTTACACAATGCAGGTTGTCAAGACTTCGTAGGGTCAGTTCCCTCCATCTTTCTTTATAAGCCGATCGAAATATGGTTGCAAAGCTATAAACTTTTAGTCTATAAAACAAGTAGACTTATAGATTTTCATGATAATTTTTCAAAAATTAACATAAGTTTTTATTAAAACCCTCCACAAAAAGGAATTATAACGATTATCATTTTATTAAACATGACAAATATCATTATCAATACTATAATTACAAAAACACAAGAGATTCTAAAGTTTTTAACCTTTAATTGAAAAAACTTTTTAATTTTATAGAATGAAAGTTTTGATTATAAATGGGCCAAACCTAAATCTTTTAGGAACCCGGGAACCTGAGATCTACGGAAATATTTCTATGGAAACATATCTGGAAAACTTAAAATCTGAGTTTCACACTCATGAATTAAGTTATTATCAATCCAATATTGAAGGCGAACTGATCAACAGGCTTCAGGAAGATGATTTTGATGCTGTTGTAATTAATCCAGGGGCTTTTACCCATTATTCTTATGCGATCGCTGACTGTCTGAAGAATATTAGAAAGCCAAAAATAGAAGTTCATATCAGCAATATTTATAAAAGGGAGGAATTCAGACAGAAATCCGTTACAGCAGCCAATACCGATGCCGTTTTATCCGGATTTGGGATGGATGGATACAGATTGGCAATCCTGAGTTTGAAATAATCAAATCATGAATCTTCAGATTTTATAATATATAAATATTTTGCTCGCAGATTTAGCAGATTACGCAGATCTTATTTTTATAGGGTTTCATATTTTTCCCCAAACATCTGTAAAATCAGCTTAATCAGCGAGAGTAAAAATAAAAAAGCCTCATCAATGATGAGGCTTTCTATTTGTACTTTATCTGATTAGATAGTTTGCTCTTGCAATTGAGGTCCTGAAGGGATTAGTCTCTTCCCTTCTTCAGTACCGCAATACTGTTCGAAGTTTTTGATATATCTTGAAGCAAGATCTTTTGCTTTTTCTTCCCATTCTGAAGTATTTTCGTACGTATCTCTAGGATCAAGGATACCTGTAGAAACGTTTGGAAGTTCAGTAGGAATCTCAAGGTTCATGATTGGAACCTGAGTTTTAGGAGCGTTATCGATAGATCCGTCAATGATTGCATCAATGATTGCTCTTGTATCTTTTAGAGAAATTCTCTTACCAGTACCATTCCATCCTGTATTTACTAAATAAGCTTTAGCTCCGTGTTCTTTCATTTTTCCGATCAATGTTTTAGAATACATTGTTGGGTGTAATGTAAGGAACGCTTCTCCAAATGCCGGAGAGAAAGATGGCTGAGGTTCAGTAATTCCTCTTTCAGTCCCTGCTAATTTAGAAGTATAACCGCAAAGGAAGTGGTATTGAGCCTGATCTTCGTTCAGGATAGAAACCGGAGGAAGTACTCCGAATGCATCTGCTGAAAGATAAACGATTTTCTTCGCATGACCAGCCTTAGATGGTAATACAATTTTGTTGATATGATAGATTGGATAAGAAACTCTTGTGTTTTCAGTGATAGACCCGTCAGTATAATCTGCTTGTCCATTGTTCACTACAACGTTTTCAAGAAGTGCATCTCTTTTGATCGCTCTGAAGATATCCGGTTCTTTTTCTTCTGATAGGTCGATTACTTTAGCGTAGCATCCTCCTTCATAGTTGAATACTCCGTTATTATCCCATCCGTGCTCGTCATCACCGATAAGGTACCTTTTCGGATCTGCTGACAACGTAGTTTTTCCTGTTCCTGAAAGACCAAAGAATAAAGCTACATCACCTTTCTCACCTACGTTTGCAGAACAGTGCATAGAAGCCATACCTTTTAATGGAAGGTAATAGTTCATCATTGCAAACATACCTTTCTTCATCTCACCGCCATACCAAGTACCACCAATGATTTGAAGTTTTTCAGTAAGGTTGAACATGACAAAGTTTTCAGAATTCAATCCTTGAGCTTCCCAGTTAGGATTTGTTGTTTTGGAACCGTTGATTACTGTGAAATCTGGTTCGCCAAAGTTTTCAAGCTCATAGTGAGAAGGACGGATAAACATGTTGGTAACAAAATGCGCCTGCCATGCTACTTCCATGATAAATCTTACTTTAAGTCTTGTATCTGCATTTGTTCCACAGAAAGCATCTACTACATAAATTTTCTTAGCTTCTGAAAGCTGAGTCATCACTAGTTCTTTACAAGACCCGAAAATTTCCGACGTTGTTGGTAAGTTTACTTTACCATCCCAGAAAATTGTATCTCTTGTAACATCATCCTGAACAATATATCTGTCTTTAGGTGAACGACCTGTGAAAATTCCTGTTTTTACTGATACCGCGCCCGATTCCGTAAGTTCCGCTTTCTCAAACCCCTGATTTTCAGGAGAAACTTCAGCCTGATATAATTCTTCATAAGAAGGATTACACACTACTTCATAGTTTCCTTTAATCCCTAATTTCTCTAAATCCTGGATGATTTTAGTGTTTTTCATTTTACTTATATTTTCTATTTCTTTATTGACTTCAACAAAAATAATATTAATTATTTGTTAAAGGTGGTTTAAATATACTGATATAAGTCAGAATGACAAATAAAAAAACAGACCTGTAAAATATTGATTATAAATCAATTAAATTTGACCATTCAAAAATAGTTGTAAAATCTTTCTCCCAAAAATAGTCTTTGAAGCCCCCAAATTTGGCACTCATCACAAAATCTCCGCCCCAAGCGCCCAAACTTTTGACAAATACAGGACAATCTGAGAACATTTTTTCTTTAACTGTAGGAATTTCAATAAAATCGGAGATTTTACGTTCATGAATCATCATTAATTCAGAAAAAGTTTCCAATTCATTGCATAATAAAATTTTCTTTGTGATTTCTGAAAATTCATCCACCAATTCCTGAGACTTCTTTTTCGATTTATAAAGATTGATTCCTTCCCTGCTATCTTGTTTCTGATTTAAGTGGATAAAGATCAATTCATTTTTAAAAGATGGATTAAAATCTGCTTTCTCATATTTAATCTCAGGTTTGCTCTGAAAAAGAACGGCAGATTTCTCTTTTGCGACAGCAATATCATAACCGCTGCCCCCTAAACTGATTGTATTTAAATGAAAAGGATCTATTTGCGCCCACTCTGCAAGATTGTTCATTAAAGTAGAACTGCTTCCTAGCCCAAAATCAGCGGGAAACTGGAGATTAGTTTTTAAAAGGTAAGTATAATCGTTTTTGAATTTTGTAGCAGAAAGCTGCTGAACATTCTTTAATGTCTTTAAAATGAATTCAGCGCTTGATGGAATATTGGTTTCGAGAATCTGCCAATTTTCATAATCAATGACAGCTTTTAACCAAGGTTTGTTTTGATGGAGGGCTTCCCAGAGAATCAAAGATTGGCTATCATCTTTCTCTTCAAAGAAAAACTCTTGTCCCAGCTTGGTTGGTACCGCTAAGACAAGAGCTCCATCGATTGCGAAATATTCTGAAGTAAGCATAAGCTTGCCCGGTGAAAATATCGCGTTCATATTGTATTAATTAGATGGCAGAAGCAGAATCTACTGAACTGTCAATTTTTTTGATCAATCCTTGAAGAGTTTTTCCTGGCCCTACTTCTATGAAGTTAGAGGCACCATCTTTAATCATATTCTGTACAGACTGAGTCCATTTTACGGGTCCAGTAAGCTGATCGATAAGATTTTGTTTGATCTCATCAGGATTTGTAACTGCTGTAGTGGTAATATTCTGGTATACAGGAATAGTAGCTTTTCTGAATTTCGTATTTTCGATAGCAGCAGCTAATCTTTCCTGAGCGGGCTGCATCAATGGTGAATGGAAAGCTCCGTTTACAGGTAACAATAAAGCTCTTTTTGCTCCAGCTTCTTTTAATCTTACACAAGCTTCTTCTACTGCAGAAGTTTCACCTGAGATGACCAATTGACCTGGGCAGTTATAGTTTGCCGGAACCACGATACCATTGATCTGCGCACAGATTTCTTCAACCTTAGCATCTTCTAGACCTAGAATAGCTGCCATTGAACTTGGATTTGCATCACAAGCTTCCTGCATCGCTTTAGCTCTTTCAGAAACCAATTTCAAGCCATCATCAAAAGATAAAACGCCGTTAGCTACTAATGCTGAGAACTCTCCTAAAGAGTGCCCTGCTACCATTTCAGCTCCAAGACCGTTTACTGCTTTTAATGCTGCTACTGAATGTATAAAAATTGAAGGCTGGGTAACCTCTGTTTTTTTAAGATCCGCATCCGTTCCGTTAAACATAATGGAAAGAATGTCGAAACCTAAAATTTCATTGGCAGATTCCATCAGATCTTTAATATCTTTTCTAGAATCATACAATTCTTGTCCCATTCCTACGAACTGAGAACCCTGCCCTGGAAATACAAGTGCTTTCATGTATTGAATTAAATATTATGCAAATATAACTATAATGTTAACAATATTCTTTTAAACGAAGATAAATCATTTAAGGTACCAACCTAATTACTCTGTAACCCGTGTTTACATAAGCTCCGTTGGCTTTAGATTTTACAAACTCAAATTTGGTGGCAAGCTGAGTCTGCACCTTATTCATTTGTTTGAAAATTTCTCCTTTTTTATTTTCTCTTGTCAACATATCATTAACAACATCAAAACCTACGATCGCATATTTTGGAGGAGTCTTGCAATATTTGCTCTTGTAAGCGGCTAGAATCTCTTTTTCAAAATTACCATCTGTATTGATCTTTCTGTCCATCAGATATACCAGGCTTGCCTGGCTCAAGTCGTCTACTTTCTTTTCGAAAACCGGAGAGTAGAACATACTAAATGCCTTTACCCCATGTACTTCTTTAGAAATAGCAATCATTCTGTTGGCAAAAGTTTCTCCCATTTCATCATTGGCTAAAACAGCGATAACCGGAGCAGATTGTCCTGTCATCATATTTTGATCTAATTGAATTTCTGCCGGAGAATTCACAATAACGATATTAGGATTTTTCACTGCTTTTTCAAGCCCTGATTTGATGTAGTTTGCATTTTCTTTTTTAGCGTCAGCTACTACATATATTTTTTGATCTGAATAAACTGCTTTTACTTCTTCTACAATTTTATCTGCATAGGTCTGATTATTCGTTTCAACAATAATCAAATTATTATAGTTGTATAATTCCGGTGTATTAGCAAATGGTGCTACGACAGGAATTTTTTGATTTTTAGTAAAATCTAGTACATCAATTACATTGGACTTAAAGAATGGCCCAATAATAAGATCTGTATTTTCCGGATTAATCTGTGTTAAAGAGTTTTTGAAAGAAGCTTCATTTCCAGAATCTACAATTTTGATATCCAGTTTTTGCCCTCCTCTTGCGTTTCTTTCAATAGCAAGCTTAGCTCCCGTTAAAAAGTCAAGAGCCATTCCTCTGTACTGTGTTTCATTAGTACTGTATCCGAAAGGAAGCATCAATACCACACTTAGTGCATCACCGCTTTTCTTAACGTATACCGGATCCTGCTTTTTGATTTTTAAAACCATTCCTGATTTCAATCCTTTGGAAAGATCGGGGTTAAGAGCGATTAATTCATCGATACTTACTCCAAACTTATTCACAATTGAGAATACAGTATCTCCTTGCTGAACAGTATAGGTAACATAGTCATCACCAACTACTACATTATTAGAAACTGTTGAAGATTTCTCATTCCCTGAATCCATTTTCGTTTTCGAATTGACTGGTTCAGCTACAGGTTCTGTATTTGATCTTTTTATTTTGATGGTATCACCAGGTTTTAAACCTTTTTCTTCCAATCCTGGATTTAGGGTATAAAGATCCTGTTGGCTGATTCCAAACTGTTTTGTAATTCTGTAATAATTATCTTTCGCCTGTATCACATAATTTTCGCCTTCTAATGCAGCTGTAGCTGTAATAGTTTCTGTTTTTTCTACAGGAGCTTCTACAGGTTTTGTGGCTGTTACAATGGGCTGATCACCACCATATTTTTTGATGCTGGCAAGAGGTAATGTGATCTCATCTCCAATTTTCATATGAGAATCCAATTCAGGGTTCAGCTTTCTCAGGTCTGTTTCAGAGATTCTGTATTGTTTTGTAATTCCATAGATGGTTTGCTTAGGCTGTAAAATAATTTTACCAACCGAAGTTCCCGCAATCGTACCTACTTTTTCAGGGACAACAGCTTTAGGAGCAACCTGAGTTACTGCTTTTTCTGTTTTTACGGTTAAAACATCTCCAATAGCCAACTTGCCATCTTTATGCTTAGGGTTTAGTTTCAGCAATTCATCTACAGTCATTCCATACTTCTTTGCAATGTTGTAAGGATTATCACCTTGTACAACGGTATGCGATTTTTGGGCTGAAACTCCCAAAACCATACATAAACTGGATAGAATAAAAAACCTCTTTATCATATTCGATAATTATAATTTACAAAAATACTTCTTTAAAATTAAATGGCAACAATTATTAATTTGGAATCTTGAACCACCATCTCTTCCAAACAATTTTCAAGCCATGCATAGCCTTCATCCGAAAAGAATACACTAAAATTAAAAACTCTTTCCTGCCACGTTTTAGAAGGGTGTACAGCTAAAAACAGATTTTCAAGTCTTTCCAGCAATTCGTTCTGCTTTATTTTTTCAGCATGAAGAAGACGTTTTTTCATCCTTTTAAATGATTTCAGCTGTCTCACTTCTTCTGCTTTTACCATATTCCCAAAGGATTTCTCAGTGGTTTCAGCAGATGCTCTTAATTCAGCAAAATTACTAACCAGTATATCTTCTTTCTTATCCAATAATTCTAAAATAGGATTATCTTTTAAAATCTTTTGATTGGTAATTACTGTAAAATTCTGGAAAAAATCTCCTATGTTAAGCTCCAGTTTCTCAATTTTCTTCAATGTTTTCTCTTTTAGGAAAAGCATAGAGTTTCTTGGAATCAAAATAGGGAAAGGAATATTGATTTTTGAAAAATAGTCTTTGAGCTCCAGCCAATACATAATTTCAGCATTTCCTCCGATATAGGCAAGATTGGGCATTACCTTTTCCTGATATACAGGACGCATTAATGCATTTGGACTGAATTTTTCAGGATGGTTTTCAAGTTCTGCAATGATCTCTTCTTCTGTGAATTGAATATTCGTATCTACAACAATATATTTCTGCCCGTTAAAATCAATTCTGTCTCTTGTTTCGGAAAGATAGAAAAGATTAATATCACGAGGGTTCACCTGAACTTTTCCATATTTCTCGGTCAGGAAATTGACTTTATCTTTTGAGTTTTTCTGTAAACTAAAATGAAGCAGCTCATCTTTAAAGACCTCTTTAATTTGTTCTTTAAGCTCTTTCGAATCCCCATCCAGCATCAATAATCCAAATTCTGAAAAAAGACGATTAACCAAAATCTGGATAGCCTGTGTCAAAGTATTTCCAATCTTATAGGCTTCTTTCAACATTAAAATCAATTCTGTTCCAAAAACAGAATCTTTGAATTCTTTTTCAAATTCAGAGATAAAGTAATTATCATTCATCTGAATCCTACCCACAGGGCCACCGGATTTCTCATTGATTTCATAATAATTATTCTCTGTCTTAAAGTGATTGATCTCTGCAAAGTCATGGTCTTCTGATGCCATCCAATATACCGGAACAAAATTAAAATCCGGAAAATGTTCTTTAAGATAGGTGCAGGTTTTAATGGTTTGCAAAATTTTATACACAAAAAAAACCGGACCGGAAAACAAATTCAGTTGATGGCCTGTTGTAATGGTAAAAGTATTGGGTTGCTTCAGATTTTCAAGATTATCTTTCTGTTTTGAAGAAAGATTAAGATCTGATAACTGTTGATCAAATACATTAAACAAGATATTCCTCTGCTCTGAAGAGAAAGAATCTTTCTTTAAGTGGATCTGCTGGCTGAAGTGCTCTACAGAAAATGTTTTATCTTCAAAACCCTCAATATTCTGATTCAAAAAATCTTTTACTAATTGAGGTATGCTTTCTATATCATTAAATGATATTTTGTTAATTGTTTTCAACCTGTATGTAGTTTTTAGTTGAACAAATACCACAAAATTCCAATATTCAATCTGAAATCATACACTGGATAATGTGGAAATGCATAAGCTTTGTTATTTGAAATAAAGGTTCCTATCTGTTGCCCTTCTATGAAAAAGAACATTTTTTTCACCTTCATATTAATATATAGATCAGCAATTGGCTGCCCTCCGATGGAGAATGAATTCGTGCCAGGAAGAACATATTCGTTAAGAACCGGAAAATACTCTCTGGAGTTAAATTTAGAGAAATAATATACTTTAAGTCCTGCCTGAATTTCTGCTGCTTTTTTAAATGCCTGCGTTTGGTAGAAGAAATTTGCTCTTCCCACAAAGCTTGGCATTGGAAGAAGATCTTTATTGGTTAATGCATTTTGGAACTGCAGTCTTGTATTCAAATGGAATTTACCATAGCTAAAAGTAGCATCCCCTCCTACCTGAGAAATACTCAATGAGTTTTCACTCTGCTTAGGAGCAGCATTGTTATCAAAATAAGTATAGTTATCAATTCTGAAGTAGTTGGCAAAAAGCTCTGTTTTAAACCATTTTAAATTGATACTTCCACCTAATTCCATCACTGATTGATTCTTTGCATTTTCAAGATAATAATTAAATTTATTATAAACTGAAGTATTCAATAAATAGTTGAATGATGGATAAGCACTTTGGAAATTCACTTTTGCATTCACAAAGTAGTCTTTTATGGGCTCAAACTTCAGATTATTGGTCGTTTTTAAATAACTTTTAAACTCGCTTCCGTTGGAGAACTCAAGGAATGAATTCAACTGTACTTTATCCCAAAGTTTCACCTCTAAATTCCCTACGGCTCCAATTCTGCTTTCTTTAAGCTCACCAGGAATAGGAACGTTATTAAGAACAACCATATCTCTTATCCCAAATTTAATCATCTGATAGCGAACCCCTGCATCTAATTTGAATTTTTCATTATTAAAAACCAAACTCAAAGTATTACTCAGATTGCTTGAATACTTTTTCGTTGTCCAAGGCATTCCATTCACTAACTCTGTAGGAGCCTTATACCAATATGTTTCTAGCGCATCTTGGTTATAGTAATATTTATTCCCTTGATGAGAAATTGTATGTCTGATACTGAAAGGAAATTTTTCAGCATCGAAAGGGGTAAACTGATGACTCAGATAATATCTTCTATAGGCAAATTGTGAACTTGTGGAAGATAAATTCACCTGTGCATTTTGTCTATTCTTATAGTTACTGTCTCCACTTTGGAATAGATTATCTTCAGTAATTCCACCACTTTCCTGATTGTTGACATTCTGATGAAGGTAGTGCGCAAAAAGCTCATACTTTCCAGTTTTTGAAACATAGTGTCCCGAGAATATGGTATTATTGTTCGCTGCTAATGAATTTCTGTAAAGACCTTGTGAACGAAGTCCCATATATTCAATTGCAAAGTTGAATCTTTTTCCGATATTTTGAGTATAGGTAGAATTTAGTGCCGCTCCGTTTCTCATCGCATTATGATAAATGAATGTGGCAGTAGGTGTTTTCACATCATAGTACTTTACATCATTTGCTCCCAAGATCAGATAAGATTTATTGGAAGGTAATAAAGATAAGTTCTGTTCTGCATTCACTTCAAATACAAGCGGATTGAATCCCGAACCAATATTGGCAGGTTGTATTCTTCCGAAGTTGTCTCTGTTATTATATTGTGAAAAGATATAAGTTTTATCAAAAGTCATTACCGTATCAAAAACTTTCTTTTCTGAAAATTGAGTTTGATACAGATAATCATTGATGGTAGGTTTAAAAATTATCAAGGAATCTTTCTTTCCGGAATCTATGACCAGAGTGTCTCCCGACTTTTTATTTTTTTGAGCTTCTTCTGTTGTAACAACTTGTGCATGGGCAGCGAAGCCGAAGAAAGTGATTATGAAAAGGATATACTTCATTATTCATTATTGTACAGCAAAAATAAGAAATAATAGTAAATAAAAAACCCCTGCTATATGCAGGGGTTCTATATATAATATGTTAAATATTACTATAATTTTGGAAATTATTGTCCTAAAAGTTCATTAGCATCTACAGCTCCCTGAGGGAAAGGCAGTTTATACTTTTCTCCTTTAAGCTTAAGATCAGACCATCTTACCCACTCAAAAGATAATTCCAATCTTCTTTCATTATCTAAAGAAAGAGTTGAATTTCTTTTAGTTTGTAATTCTGTTAATCTATTAGCATTTCCAGCTTCTGCAGAAATTAAATACATTTCCGGGATTCTTGAGATCAAAAGATCAGAATCATCAGATCTACTATATTTATTAGAGAAAACAAAGTTTCCAGTAGATGGAGCCTCATCAAAATCAAATAAAACTTTTCTAGTATCATTCGTTCCTAACAAGTTTAAAAGGCTTTGAGAAGCTGCAAAACAGTTCCACGTGCTTGCGTCATAACTTAAGATCCAACCCCAAGATCCGTTTTCCTCAGCTCTATTTCCTTTAAACTTAAGAATGGTTTCAGCATCTAGATCTTTAGGATTATCTGAAATAGCAAACTTACCACTCTTAATCAATGCTTCAGCTTCAAGACCTGCATTTTGAATATCTCCATTCATTCTGTAAACTCTAGCAAGAAGAGCCATAGCAGCTTCTTTTGTAGGTTTTAAAAGAGCTTTAGGATCATTGGCATTGAAAGGCTCAATATTATCTTTTGCAAATTTTAGATCATTGATAATAAAATTTAAAACGTCTTTCGGAGAAGAAGCTTTGATTGCACTACCATCATAAGTTTCATTAACCAATGGAACACCCTCATATAAATCATATAATCTTAAATAAGATAATGCTCTCACATATCTTGCTTTTCCTTTTTGAGCATTAGAAGCTGTTGATACTCTTATTACCGTGTTTGCTCTATTAATTGATTTATAAAAATCTTTATATAAGTAAGTTAATAGAATATCTCCTGGAGGTGTCGTATGTTCATACATATACTTAACCTGAACCCACTGAAATTTAACTGGTTCAAGATTATCCTGAGCTAAGATTTCCGGAGCCATAATATTGAAGAAACCATAATCATTTGGTTTCATAACACTACTATAAGCACCAATTAATAACTTATCAACATCATCTGAAGATAGGGGAGAGTTAGCATCTAAAGCTACCTCAGACTGAATATCCAATGCTTTTTCACATGAACTTACTAATAGCCCAAATGCTAGTAATAATATACTTATTTTTTTCATTTCTTTCTAATTAAAAGTTAACATTTAACCCTAAACTATATACCTTCACATTTGGAATACCATTTAGATCAAATCCTGACGTTATTTTACTTGTATCTGCTGTACTCTGATTAGACACTGCAGTTTGGTCTACATAGTACGTTTCTGGATCTACCCCTGAATACTTAGTAAATGTAAATGGATTTCTTACCTGAGCATATACTCTCATTGATTTGATAAAACCTAATTGAGTTTTGTCAAAATTGTACCCAATTGTAATGTCTGTAATTCTTAAGTAATCAGCATCTTCCAAGAATCTTGAAGATCTTTGATTATTCCAAGATGCAACAGCTCCTGCTAAATGCGGGCGAGGAACATTAGTATTTGTATTGTTAGGTGTCCAATAATTCATTTCTTCTGCAACCATATTCGCAGAGAACGATGGATAGCCTATAGAACCTCCATTTAATTGACTTTCTTTATACAATGCATATACTTTTTTTCCAATAGAATATTGAGCATTAATGGAAAGATCTAATCTGTCATAACTAAATCTAGTAGAAATACCTCCATAAATTGGAGCAATACCTCCATTAAATACTTTTCTATCTCTAGAGTCAATTATTCCATCTCCATTGATGTCGTTATAGATCATATCCCCAGCCTGAACAACTTTTGTTACATTACCACTCTGATCTTTATATTCATAGCGTTCTTTAGCCACTCCTAAAGCTTCAATAAAGAAGAATGATCCTAAAGGTTCTCCTTCTTTTACGATTGCATCAAAACCTGTTGTAAACTGTCCTGTTTTTGTTCCAATCTTTTCTACAACATTCTTATTATAAGAGAAGTTAGCAGCAAAATCCCACTTAAATCTCTCTCCTTTAATAATTTTTGTATCTAAGCTAACTTCAATCCCTTTATTATTAATAGATCCAATATTACTTAACATACTACTAAATCCTGACTCTTGAGGAACTGGAAGTCTATACAATAAATCTGATGTAGTTTTATTATAGTAATCTACCGTCAAGTTAACTCTTTTGTTGAACATGGATATATCCATACCTGCATCAAAAGATTTACCTTTTTCCCACTTTAAATTAGGGTTATACATTTCTGTAACAGCTGTTCCAGGCTCTTGATTATGATTCTGTCCTGCAGCAATAAGGTTAAGTCCTCCTGAATAAGGAATACCAGTCTGGTTTCCAGTAAGACCATAAGAAGCTCTCAACTTCAATTCATTGATAAAAGGAACTTTGAAGAATTCTTCATTTGATACAGTCCATCCAAGTGAAGCTGCTGGGAAATTACCCCACTTATTACCTTTTGCAAATTTTGAAGAACCATCATATCTGGTTGATAGCATTAAGTTATACTTATTATCCCAAGTCAACTGAGCTCTTCCGAAGAAAGATGCTAATGACATAGAGATCATATAACTTCTTCCATTGTTAATTGTTGCCGCAGAAACTAACCACGGTAAGCTATTAGATGGGAAATTCTCACCTTGAACAAAAGAATCTTCATATTGCCAATTCTGGAACGACTGCCCAACTAAAACACTTAGCTTTAGTCTATTATCTACAAACCCCTTATCATAAGAAGCCGTATTTTCGATCAAATAATCTCTGTTATTTCTTGTTCTATACAGGCCATACCCCCATGGTACTCCAGCATTTTCTCCTCTTCTTGTATTAGGGGCATCAAATCTGCTATATCTCTCAGATGCAATATTACCACTGATTGAGGTTTTTAAAGTAATTTCCTTAATAGGGTTATAGATCGCGAAGAAATTAGCCCCAATATTTTGCCATTTGTCCCAAACTTGACGTTCGTATGCAAATAGAGGATTGTTAAAACTAAATCTATTAGGTTTACCATTAGCACCATATGGAGCCATGTTTGGAGGGGCACTCATTGCATTGGAATAAGGCTGATAAGTATCATTATCATCTGCAACTGGAACCGCTTTTGAGTAGGTAAAATATGAATTTACACCAATTTTAAAATTATCGGCAAACTTTTGTTCAACATTCAATCTTGCTCTTGATATTTCATAATTATCCCCGATGATAATACCATCTTGCCCAATATGAGAGGCAGAGAAATACATTTTAGACATTGGCCCACCCGCAGTAAAGCTTATCTGATTATTTGTAATGGCACCTGTTTGTAAAACGTAGTCCATCCAGTCTGTATTTATCCCAGTATCTGTCATTGGTGTTAATCCAATTTGGCTAGCAGGCTTTGGTAAAATACCTGCTGCAATATCATTCAGATAATTCTGTCTTGCTACGTCATGAACCTGCTTATACTGTTGAGCATTCAATAGCCTCGGTCTTTTGATCACTTCCTGAATACCATAAGATGATGAAAAAGAAACACTAGGTTTTCCATTATATCTTCCAGCCCTTGTTTCAACCAATACAACCCCGTTTGAGGCTCTGGAACCATAGATCGCCGCAGAAGCTGCATCTTTCAAGATTTCCATACTACTGATATCTTCCGGAGCAAGGTTTCCTAATGATTCCTGAGGAATCCCATCAATGATATAAAGAGGGTTATTGGATGCACTTAATGATCCATTTCCTCTAATACTAATTTTGGTATTATTTCCGGCACGTCCACCTGTATTTGCTACCTGAACCCCAGGAGCTTTTCCTTGTAAGGCTAATTCAACGGATGCAACCGGCTGCTCTTGCAAAACTTCACTCTTAACGGTTGTAATAGCACCCGTAACGTCAGTCTTCTTTTGCTTTCCATACCCAACCATCACAACCTCGTCAATCTGAGTTTCTTTAGCCGTAGTATCTTTCTTAACTTTTTGAGCAGACACAGCCTGTCCTATAAAGAACAATGCTCCAACGCTCAATACACGTAGTTTAACATTCATATTAACAAATTTTAATATATTTTAGTCGCAAATATGTTAATAAATATTAACACTAGCAAATTTCATGTATAAACAAAGTCCATTTTCATTCACAATCTCATAGACAGAACCCCTTATAAACAAAAAGATTCACAATATTAAGTCCACTTTATTTAACAAAAAATAAAATAAGCGTTTTAAAAAGCGATTTAACAATTAATAATTCGATGAAAAAAAAATTATTTATAATAAATCTAAATTACAATAGCGCTAATTTTCAACCAAATACATCTTTATTTATAAAAATATTAATAGTTTTTGGCAAGCTATAAACTTTTATATATTTGAGTATATTTTTTTAGACTTATTCAATAAAATCCCAAGCCACTCATTTTCTGTATTATATCTTAAACCACTCATAAAAAAGATTTTAACACACTACAAACGGTAAGTCAATCTTATTTTCATCAAATAAATAAGCATTAAAAAACGAAATTTTATATTTAGAATTTTTACAATAAGGAATATAAATTCCTAAGCATAATATCAAATTCAAAAAGCACATAAACAAAATAAGCCGTCTCAATGAGACGGCTTATTTTTATCTATTTATCTGAATATTATTTCAGCTTTTTCTTAACTGCTACTTCTTCATAAACTTCAAGAATATCTCCGATTTCAATATCATTGTATCCTTTAAGGTTCAGACCACATTCGTAACCTTTTGTTACTTCTTTCACATCATCTTTGAAACGCTTTAAGCTTTCAAGCTCGCCATCAAATTTCACAATACCATCTCTCAACAAACGTACCTTAGATTGTCTTGTTACTTTTCCGGTAAGAACCATACAACCAGCAATTGAACCAACTTTAGAAATCTTGAATACCTCACGGATTTCAACATTACCAATTACTTGCTCCTGAATTTCTGGAGAAAGCATTCCTTCCATTGCTTCTTTTACTTCATCAATTGCTTTATAGATTACAGAATATGTTCTGATTTCAATTTCCTCACGGTCTGCAAGTTCTTTTGCATTAGCACCAGCTCTTACGTTGAATCCAATGATAATAGCATCTGATGCTGCTGCTAAGTTGATATCAGATTCAGTGATCTGTCCTACACCTGAGTGAAGAATTTTCACGCTGATTTCTTCTGTTGATAATCTTTGTAACTGATCAGACAATGCTTCCACTGAACCATCCACGTCACCTTTAAGGATAATATTCAATTCTTTGAATTCTCCTAAAGCAATACGTCTACCCAATTCTTCAAGCGTTGTATGTTTTTTCGTTCTGATAGAAAGTTCTCTCTGAAGTTGTTCTCTCTTATTTGCAATGGTTTTACCCTCACTTTCGTCAGCATATACTCGGAATTTATCACCTGCTGTAGGTGCCCCATCCAAGCCTAAGATTGTTACAGGAATAGATGGCCCTGCTTCCGAAAGATTTCGTCCTCTTTCATCAAGCATGGCTTTTACTTTACCATGATTTTTACCAGCAACTACATAATCTCCAACTTTCAGAGTTCCTGCCTGCACTAACATAGTGGCAACATATCCTCTTCCTTTATCCAATGAAGCTTCAATAACAACACCTTGAGCATTTCTACTAGGATTAGCTTTTAGATCAAGCATTTCTGCCTGAAGTAATACTTTCTCTAATAGAATATCCATGTTATTACCAAATTTCGCAGAAATTTCCTGAGCCTGAACATTCCCTCCCCATTCTTCTACAAGGATATTCATCCCTGAAAGCTGCTGACGGATATTATCAGGATTTGCATTTGGTCTATCAACCTTATTCAATGCAATAATCATAGGTACACCTGCTGCCTGTGCGTGAGAAATAGCTTCTCTCGTTTGAGGCATTACATCGTCGTCTGCTGCAATTACAATAATAGCAATATCGGTAATCTGAGCACCTCTAGCTCTCATTGCTGTAAAGGCTTCGTGACCTGGTGTATCTAAGAATGTAATTCTCTGTCCGTTTTCAAGTTTAACATTGTAAGCACCAATATGCTGAGTAATTCCTCCGGATTCACCTGCAATTACATTTGTTTCTAATGTAGTCAAGTAATGATGTTTTACCATGGTCAACGTGTCCCATTACAGTAACAATTGGAGCTCTAGTAACTAGATCTTCTTCGTTATCGATTTCATCTTCAGCATCACTTTCTTCAAGATCAGCATCTGAGAATTCAATTTTATACCCAAATTCATCTGCTACTAATAACAAGGTATCAGCTTCTAATCTTTGGTTCATAGTAACCATTACCCCAAGTGAGAAACAAGCAGAGATAACTTCAGTTGGAGAAACGTTCATTAAACTTGCTAATTCACCTACTGTGATAAATTCTGTCACCTTCAGTGTTCTGTCCTGTGCTTCAAATTCTTGTTGACGCTCATCCTGTTCTCTACGGTAAGTTCTTTTATCCTTTCTGTGTTTTGCAGATTTAGATTTACCTCCTTTATTGGTAAGTTTTTCTAAGGTTTCCTTGATCTGGTTTTTAACTTGCTCGTCAGTTAATTCAACTGGCATAACTCTTTGACCAGGTCTGTTGTTTTGACCTCCTTTCTTGAATCCACCACCTTGGCCACCTGGACGGTTTCCACCTTGGTTATTTCCGAAACGGTTTCCACCTTGGCCACCTTGACCTGGTGGGCGATTTCCTTGTCCACCTTGTCCTTGACGGTTTCCACCTTGTCCACCACCATTGTTATTATTGTGCGGACGGTTTCCACCCTGGCCACCTTGGTTATTATTTCCAGAGTTTTGATTATTTCCACCTTGGCCTTGATTATTATTCTGACCACCTGGCTTTTCAATTCTCTTTCTTTTCTTTTTAGCACCAGCTCCTGGTTTTGGTGCAAACTGAGTTAAGTCAATTTTTTCACCTACGATCTTAGGACCGTCCAGTTTCTGATAAACAGTTTCAATTTTTTGAGGTTCCTGATTTTCAGGTTCAGCTTCCACTTTTGGAGCTTCTATTTTTTTCTCTTCTACCACTGGTTTTGGAGTTTCTTTTACAGGTTCAACCGGTTTTGCTTCTTCTTTTTTCTCCTCCATTTTTGGCTTGTCTTTTTTCACAGGTCTATTTCTAGATTCTATTTGAGACAAATCAATTTTATCCAAAACTTTAAATTCCTGCTTTTCAGGAGCTGCTTTTACTTCCGGTTCTTCTTTCACAATTTCTTCTTTCTTTTCTTCCACCGGTGTCGCTACAGGAGCTGCAGGGGTTTCTTCAACTTCAGGCTTAGTAGGTTCTAAATCTATCTTACCTAAAATTTTAGTTTCTGGTTTGTTTGCTTTAGCTCTTATCACTTCAGGGGTTTTCTTCTCTTCAATTTCCAGTTTTTCTTCCGGAACTTTAGTGATCACCACCTCATGGGAAGCTTTTCTTTGTTCGCCATCTTTAGCAAACTCAGCTTCCAATGCAGAATATGCCGATTCTTCCAATTGAGCGTTAGGATTGCCTTCAACCTCGAAACCCTTTGAGTGTAAAAACTCTACTAATCTGGACATCGAGATGTTGAATTCCTTAACCGCTTTATTTAATCTAATTTTTGGCATCTATATTATTTACTGTTTTTTAATTTTTAAAATTAAAGTATTTCCTTTTCACTGTTTATTAAGATTTATTTACATCTTAATCTTCAAATTCTTCTCTCAGAATACGCTTAACCTCTTCAATTGTTTCTTCTTCAAGGTCAACCATATTTAAAAGACTCTCAGTTTCTTTATCAAGTACTGATTTTGCAGTTGTAAGTCCTACTTTCTTAAATTCATCCAAAATCCACTGCTCAATATCGTCATTGAATTCTCTCAATTCAACATCGTCATCCTCGCTGGACTCTCTGTAAACATCAATTTCATATCCTGTCAACCAAGAAGCCAATCTGATATTCTGCCCTTGTTTTCCGATTACTTTAGAAATCTCTTCAACTGGAGTATACACTAATGCATAGTTTGCCTCTTCGTTGATATCAATTTTATTAATAGTAATATTACCTAAAGATCTCTTCACCAAAATTTCAGGGTTTTTAGACCACTGAATAACATCGATGTTTTCATTTTTCAACTCTCTTACTACTCCATGAATTCTGGATCCTTTAACCCCCACACAAGCTCCTACAGGATCAATTCTGTCATCATAAGCATCTACTGCAATTTTCGCCTTTTCTCCAGGAATTCTCACTACCTTTTTCAAGATAATCGTTCCGTCTTGGATTTCAGGAATTTCCAGCTCTAATAATTTCTCTAGGAATTTAGGTGCAGTTCTGGAAATAATAATCTGCGGTTTTGAACCTTTAAAATCTACTGTCTCAACAATAGCTCTGATATTCTCACCCTTTTTAAAGAAATCGGATGGGATCTGGTTTTCTTTTGGTAAAATGAATTCGTTTCCTTCGTCATCTAACAAAATTACATGTTTGTGACGGATGTGGTGAATTTCACCGACAACGATTTCACCAATTTTATCTCTAAACTGTTCGTACAGCATAGCATTGTTATGCTCTTGAAGTTTTGTAGCCAGAATTTGCTTTAAGGTAAGAATATTTCTTCTTCCCAACTGTGCAACAGGAATTTCCATTGTAAAGTCCTCACCTACTTCGAAGGTAGGATCAATCTTCTTTGCTTCAGAAATTTCAATTTCCAAATCATCATCTTCAGACATTTCGTCCTCTACAATTGTTTTATTTAAAAATATCTGAAAATCTCCTTTATCCGGGTTTACAATTACATCAAAATGGTCATCTGAATCGAATCTTTTTCTCAAAAGTGTCTTCAGTGAATCTTCAATAATTGCCATAAGATCAATCTTACTGATCCCTTTTTCGTCTTTAAAATCACCAAAGGATTCAATCAACGCTATATTATCCATCTATTTTTTTTTCTTTTTTAAAATTTAATTACTACTAATGCCTTTTTGATCTCAGTGTAAGGAATTTCTTTTTCCTCTTCCACATCCACCTTTCCTTTTCCGATATCTTTCGGTTTACGGTAACGTAAAACAAGAGTGATCTTCTCTTCGTCTACTTTTGACAATTCCCCTTCTATTTTAGAAGAATCCTCCAGCATCACTTCAATCTCTCTTCCTATGTTTTTATTGAACTGTCTTGGTGTTACTAATGGCTCGCTTAATCCCGCAGACATTACCTGAAGGCTAAAGTCGTGTTCTTCACGATCCATATTAAATTCTATGGCACGGCTTGCATCAAGACAATCCTGCAAAGAAACTCCATTATCACCATCTAAAATCACTGTAACATCATCCCCTGCAGAGATCTTAAGATCAATAAGAAAAAGATCTTCTCTGTTCTCAAGGAATTCATTTAATAATTCTTCAATTCTTTTTTTAAACTCCATACATTCTTTTATCTTGATTTACAGTACGAAAAAAGGCTTTCTTGCGAAGCCTTCCCATTTTTTCCGTAAATCCATTGCAAATATACGCTTTTTTTCCAAAAATGCAAAATTATCTTATTATCAAGCAAATAGAACGAAATTCATTTACATTAAATTAAACAAGTAAGTGAAGGTATTTTTATTATTTTTGTCTTTGAATTTAAAAAACAAACATTTTGAATATAACGATTGTAGGAACAGGTTACGTAGGGTTAGTTACAGGAACTACTCTTGCGGAGCTTGGCAATTCAGTATACTGTGTTGATATTGATGAAAAAAAGGTAGAAGGCATGAAAAACGGCATTGTTCCCATCTACGAGCCGAACCTTGAAGAGATGTTCCTTAGAAACATCCAATCTGAAAGATTATTTTTCACTACCAATTTAAAAGAAGCTTTAGACAAAAGTGAGGTGATTTATCTGGCCTTACCTACTCCTCCGGGTGAGGATGGTTCAGCAGATCTCTCTTATGTATTAAAGGTCGCAAATGACATTGGAGAAATGATGACCGAATACAAGGTTGTTGTCAATAAAAGCACTGTTCCTGTAGGCACTGCAGACAGAGTAAGAGAAGCTATATCATCTAAAACAAACATCCCTTTTGATGTTGTTTCTAATCCCGAATTTTTAAGAGAAGGCTTTGCTGTTGAAGATTCAATGAATCCTTCAAGGGTAGTGGTTGGAGCAAGCTCTGAAAAGGCAAAAGAAATTATGGCTAAAATATACCAGCCATTTACCAATACGGGAATCCCTATTATTTTCATGGATGAAAAATCATCCGAACTCACAAAATATGCCGCTAACTCATTCCTTGCAGTAAAGATTACCTTTATGAATGAAATCGCTAATTACTGTGAAAAGGTAGGTGCTGATGTAGATAAAGTAAGATTAGGAATGGGAAGTGATGACAGAATCGGACACCGATTTCTATTCCCAGGCATTGGATACGGCGGGAGCTGTTTTCCTAAAGATGTAAAAGCCCTTATAAAATCGGGAAAACAAGAGGATTTCAACTTCCAGATTCTAGAGGCTACAGAAAATGTAAATACATCTCAGAAGGTTATTCTTGTTTCTGAAATTGAAAAATATTTTGGCGGAAATGTTGCTGGAAAAAAAATTGCCATGTGGGGATTAGCCTTCAAAGCTAACACAGACGACATTAGAGAAGCCTCTTCTTTAGACAATATTGCCCTTTTATTAGAAAAAGGCGCAAAAATTGTAGCTTATGATGCTGTTGCTGAAAATAATGTCCAAAAACTATTGGGTGATAAAATCCAATATGCTAAAGGAATGTATGATGCACTGGAAGATGTAGATGCCTTATTTATTGCTACAGAATGGCCAGAATTCAAAAATCCTAATTTCGAGCTTATGGCTAGAAAAATGAAAAATAAGGTGATTTTTGATGGTAGAAATATGTATCCGCTTGAAATCCCTGAACAAAATGGGTTTTATTATAAAAGTATAGGTAGAAAGACAATTACAAAATAAAGAAATGAAAAATATTATTATTACGGGAGGAGCAGGATTCATTGGATCCCATGTTGTAAGAGAATTTGTAAAAAACAATCCGAAAAGTATGATCATCAATCTTGATGCTCTTACTTATGCTGGAAATTTGGAAAACCTTAAGGATATTGAAAATGAACCTAATTATGTTTTCGAAAAAGCAGATATTACAAAACCTGAAGAATTAAGAAGGGTTTTTGAAAAATACAACCCAGATGCGGTTGTACATTTAGCTGCAGAGAGTCACGTTGACAGAAGTATCACCGATCCGATGGCATTTATCAACACGAATGTAAATGGTACTGCCAATCTTCTTAATCTCTGTAAGGAGTTTTGGATCTTAAATCCAGATCATACCCACGGAAGATTCCCTGATGAAAAAAGAACAAACCTTTTTTATCATGTTTCTACGGATGAAGTATATGGAAGCTTAGGAGAAACAGGTTTTTTCCTTGAAACGACTTCTTATGATCCTCAATCTCCATATTCTGCTTCAAAAGCAGCTTCAGACCACCTGGTTAGAGCCTATGGAAATACATATGGAATGCCATTTATTGTATCTAACTGTTCCAATAATTATGGACCCAATCATTTCCCTGAGAAATTAATTCCCCTTTGTATCTCTAATATTATTAATGAAAGCCTTTGCCTATTTATGGTGATGGAAAATATACAAGAGATTGGTTATTTGTAATTGATCATGCTAAAGGAATACACCAGATCTTCAACGAAGCAAAAACCGGAGAAACTTATAATATAGGAGGATTCAATGAATGGCAGAACATTGATTTGGTTAAAGAATTAATCAAACAGATGGATGCTAAACTTGGAAAACCTGAAGGCTATTCTGAAAAACTGATCACATTTGTCAAAGACAGACCGGGGCATGATAAACGTTATGCTATTGATGCCACTAAATTAAATAAGGATTTGGGATGGAAGCCTTCCGTAACATTTGAAGAAGGATTAGGAAAAACCATAGACTGGTACCTTGAGAACAAGGAATGGCTTGAGAATGTAACCAGCGGAGATTACCAAAAATACTATGAAAATCAGTACAATTAGTATTGCCAATCACAGAATATAAAATAAAAAAGATGAAAGGAATAATATTAGCCGGAGGATCCGGAACAAGACTTTACCCTCTAACTATTGCCGTAAGCAAACAGCTAATGCCTGTTTATGATAAACCGATGATCTATTATCCATTATCCACTTTACTTTTAGCTGGAATTAAGGATATTCTGATCATTACAACCCCACATGATCAGGCTGGGTTCATTAAACTATTAGGTGATGGCTCTCAGATTGGTTGTAATATAGAATATATTGTACAACCAAGCCCAGACGGTCTGGCACAAGCTTTATTCTAGGGGATAAGTTTATAGGTAATGATCCGGCAGCTCTTGTTTTAGGAGACAACATCTTCTATGGTTCTGAAATGGGGACTTTATTAAAAAATAAAACAAACCCTAATGGAGGCGTTGTTTTTGCTTATCACGTTGCAGATCCTGAAAGATATGGAGTTGTAGAATTTGATGATAACTTCAAGGCTGTTTCTATTGAAGAAAAGCCTTTAAAACCAAAATCAAATTACGCGGTACCGGGTCTTTATTTTTACGACAATAATGTGGTAGAAATTGCTAAAAACATAAAACCATCCGCAAGAGGAGAATTAGAAATCACAGATATTAACAACGTTTATCTAAAAAATGAAAAACTTGAAGTAGGTGTTTTGGACAGAGGTACCGCTTGGTTGGATACCGGAACTTTTGATTCCCTTAATGATGCTTCGGAATTTGTAAGTGTTATTGAAAAAAGGCAAGGCTTCAAGATTGGATGTATTGAGGAAATTGCTTTTAGGAATAAATTCATCAATGAGGAAAAATTATTGGAAACGGCAGCAAAATATGGAAAAAGTGGCTATGGTCAATATTTGAAACAACTCGTTGGTCAATAGACTTACTATTTATAAACCTTGCAAACTATTGGCTTTACAGCCAATAGTTTTTGCCTATAATAACAAATATCAATATATTAGTTGATATTTTTTAGTTTTATGTAAACAATAATTTACAGACTAAGAAATCCGGTAAGAATTAATTATTATAAATTTGCAAAAACTTACACAGATGAATGAACCACAGCAAAAGTGGACAGAAACAATTGAAGCGAATCATTCTTTATTTGATTTAAAGCTCAAAGAAGTATGGCGGTATAAGGATCTTGTTTACATGTTTGTAAAAAGAGATTTCATATCGAGCTTCAAGCAAACCATTTTGGGGCCAATCTGGTTTTTTATTAACCCGGTTTTAACAACAATAGTCTATCTGGTTGTTTTTGGAGCGATTGCCAAACTTCCTACAGATGGTGCACCCCCTATTTTATTTTATCTGTCTGGTGTAACTCTCTGGAATTACTTCTCAGCTTCATTGCTGACTACTTCCAGTACCTTTGTAGGGAATTCAACCATTTTCGGAAAAGTGTATTTCCCAAGACTGGTAACGCCACTTTCAGTTGTCATCTCAAACCTGATGCGTTTTGGAGTACAATTCCTTCTATTCCTTCTTGCATGGGCTTATTATCTGAGCCAGGGAAAGGTGCAACCTAATATCTGGATTCTTGCGACTCCTTTCTGATTATACTGATGGCCTTTTTTGCGTTAGGAGTAGGTATGATATTTTCGGCACTTACTACAAAATATAAAGATTTGAGCATGCTTTTGGGATTTGGAGTCAGTTTATATATGTATGCTACTCCGGTTATCTATCCGGTATCTTCCCTTCCGGCAGGATTCAAAAAGCTTGCTTACTATAATCCGCTTACGGGGATTTTCGAGTGTTTTAAGTATGCATGGCTTGGCGTAGGTGATTTTTCGCCATTAATGCTGGGAATCAGCACAGTTCTGATTCTTATTCTTTTGCTATTGGGAATACTGATCTTTAATAAGGTTGAAAAGACCTTTATGGACACCGTATAAGATTTAACTGTTATCTTTAATCTAAAATCAATCAAAACATGCTGGCTTTAAAAGCAGAAAACATATCAAAACAATACCGTCTGGGACAGGTGGGAACGGGGACTCTCTCCCATGACCTTAACAGATTCTGGCATAAAGTAAGAGGGAAAGAAGATCCTTATCTAAAAATTGGTGAAACGAATGACAGAACAACAAAAGGAGATTCTGAATATGTTTGGTCACTCCGTGATATCAATTTTGAGATTGAACAGGGAGATGCTGTAGGAATTATAGGAAGAAATGGTGCTGGCAAATCTACTTTACTCAAACTTTTAAGTAAAGTAACCAAACCAACAACCGGAAAGATTTATACTCAGGGAAGAATTGCCTCATTGCTGGAAGTAGGAACAGGATTTCACCCTGAAATGACAGGGCGTGAAAATGTATATCTTAATGGTGCTATTCTCGGAATGACCAGAAAAGAAATCACCCGAAAATTTGATGAAATCGTAGATTTCTCTGGAGTTGAAAGATATATTGATACTCCAGTGAAAAGATATTCTTCAGGAATGTATGTTCGTCTGGCATTTGCTGTGGCGGCTCACCTTGAGTCTGAAATTCTGATTGTAGATGAAGTGCTTGCAGTAGGAGACTCTGAGTTTCAAAAGAAATGTCTTGGAAAAATGGGTGACGTAACAAAGGGGCAAGGAAGAACGGTACTTTTTGTAAGTCACAATATGGCTGCTATTAATGAACTTTGCAACAGTGCTATTCTTTTAGATAAAGGATCTGTAGTAATGCAAGGTGATAAGGATAAATGTATTATTGAATATCAACGTAAGAATTCATATATCTCCCATTATGAAGCCCCAAGAGATAATTTCGAAATAGGTAATGAAAAAATTAAAGTTCAGGCTTATTCGGCAACACCTATTCAAGGAAATGTCCTGAATATCAATTCAGGAGTAAAAATAAAAATAGATTTTATAAGTACCATTCAAAATGCTACTGTAGATCTTTCGTTTTATGTGAAAAACTCACATGAAGTAATTGTAATGAGTAATGGTTTTATGATTAGCGAAAACGGAGAACCTGGTGCGTATTCTATGAGCTTTGATATTCCTGCTAATATATTGAATGAAGATTCTTATTATTTTGATATGTTCTGGGGAATAAACCGTTCTGAGATTGCATTCAAAACTCAATCTTTTGGTTTTGAGATCAATGGAATCAGAAATCAATTCGGTGACATCAAAAAATCACCCGGTGTAATTTCACCCGCTATTGTTTCGGAAATCAAAAAATTATAACTTTTCAGTACTCATCATTTCAAAATAATTCATCATGCTTTTAAATATTATCTTTTCATATAACCGTGCAATGCAGGTAGATTATCTGCTAAGTACTATTTTAAAAAAAATCAAGATAGATGATTATGAGACGGTTATTTTATATCACACTACCGGAAATCATCATTTAGGGTATAAAAAATTAATTGAAAAGTATAAAAACTATCCCAATATTTGTTTTGAAGAAAGAAAAGAAATATGGTTTGATTCCGCTTTTTTCAAAACACTTACCAACAAAAAAAATTTAAAATTCTTTCTAGAGAAAAATCTAAAGAATAAACAAGGTGATAACTTCAAAGGGCTGCTTCAGGATTACTAAGAAAGACCAAACATGAGTTGGTTATGTTCAATACTGATGATGGGGTCTTTTATAATGATGTAATTCTGGATGAAGAAGTTCTTTCAGAATTTAAAAAAGATCCTGAAAATTCATCTTACAGAATGTATGTAGGTGATAATATTGAAGGTTTCCCCGATTATATTCAGAAAAAAGGCAATCATTATGAATGGGATTACTATGCGGATAAAAATATTACGCACTGGTCTTATCCTTTTTCAGTTGACGGAACGGTATACAACGCTAAACATTTGTTAAAAGTTTTAGAAAAAATACCTTATCACAACCCGATTACTTTAGAAGAAAATGTGTTCAGACATGCATTACAGCATAAACTCTTTAGAAAAGGAATGAGCCCATTACAAACCAAACTGGTAGGTACAACTTTAAACAGGGTTTCTGTAGAAACATTCAACCCAACCATCAATATAAGTGTTGATGAATTAAATGAAAAATTTGTCGAAGGCTATACTCTTTACCTTGGACTTCCTGATCATATTGATGTGGTCAATATTGTTCCATTTGAAGTAAGTGTAGTAAAAGGCAATCAGAAAGTACTTCTATATTCTTTGGATGAAGATGGAAAGAAAATACAAAATTCGTATGGAATTGAAGGGACTAAAAACGAGTCCTAATAGATATATAAATTAAAAGATTATGACTCCGCATATTATAGATTTTTTAAAGATCGGATCTCCGGAATTAGGATATATTACTGTAGCTGAAGCTCAAAAAAATGTTCCTTTTTCCATCAACAGAGTTTACTGGACTTATTTTACCCCTCAAGATGTAATCCGTGGAGGACATGCCCATAAGAAACTGCAGCAGGTTATCTTTGCAGTTTCGGGCACCATAGAATTCAATACCCAGGATTTGGAAGGTAATGAGGCTACATTCATTTTAGACTCGCCTTCCAAAGGACTTTATATTCCGGAATTAATCTGGAGAGACATTAAGTTCAGTCACAATGCTGTTCTTTTATGTCTGGCATCTGAACTTTACGAAGAAGATGATTATTTCAGAGATTTTGAAGATTTTAAAAACCACAAAAAATGATACATCCTTTAGCTGACGTACAATCTCAAAATATAGGTGAAGGAACTTTTGTATGGCAGTTTTGTGTCATTTTAAAAGGAGCAAAAATTGGCAATGGGTGCAACATCAATTGTCAGGTACTTATAGAAAATGATGTTACCATTGGAGATCATGTTACGATAAAACCCGGAGTTCAGATCTGGGATGGTGTTGACCTTGAAGATAATGTATTTATAGGGCCTAATGTAACTTTTACTAATGATCTTTTTCCAAAGTCTAAGAATAAAGAATTCAAACTGGAGAAAACATTGGTAAAAAAAGGAGCTTCCATTGGTGCCAATGCTACTATTTTAGCAGGAATCACCATCGGCGAAAATGCATTAATCGGTGCCGGAAGCGTGGTTACTAAAAGTGTTCCTGATAACGAAATATGGGTTGGAAACCCTGCAAAATTTTTAAAGAATAATAAGAATGATAAAGTTTCTTGATTTACAAAAAGTTAATCTTAAATATCAACAAGAAATAGAGGATAGCTTACTTCAAACTTTCAGATCTGGATGGTATCTTTTAGGAGAAAAAACCAAAGCTTTTGAAAGTAATTTAGCTCAATATATAGGAACAAAACATGCCATTGGCGTAGCGAACGGACTGGATGCGTTGCGTCTCATTCTTCGTGCTTATATAGAACTAGGAATTATGAAACCCGGAGACGAAATTCTTGTTCCTTCGAATACTTATATCGCTTCTATATTAGCTGTTTCTGATAACGGACTGGTTCCAGTCCTGGTAGAGCCAGAAATCAATACATACAATATTGATATTGCTAAAATTGAAGAAAAGATTACATCAAAAACAAAAGGAATTCTTATTGTTCATCTTCAGGGAAGAATTGTATTCTCGGAACAGCTTAAAGAAATTGCTCAGAAACATGATTTAAAAATCATTGAAGATAATGCTCAAACCATCGGAGCAGAATGGAACGGCATAAAATCCGGAAATCTAGGAGATGCCGCTGGATTTAGCTTTTATCCTGGGAAAAACCTAGGAGCATTAGGAGATGCAGGTGCTGTAACGACCAATGATGATGAACTTGCAAAGGCCATCAGAGCATTGGCTAACTATGGTTCTAACCAAAAATATGTAAACATTTATCAAGGATTAAATTCCAGACTTGATGAGCTACAGTCCGCTGTTTTAGACATCAAACTTAAATATATTGATGACGAAAATAACGCAAGGAGAATTATTGCGAAAAGATTCATCAATGAAATCACCAACCCTGATATCATCCTTCCTGAATATCCTGAAAATGAACATGAACATGTATGGCATGTTTTCGTTATCAGAACTCATAGAAGAGATGCACTTCAGGCTTATCTTACGGAACATGGAATACAAACTATCATCCACTACCCTATTCCTCCTCACAAGCAGGAAGCCTACAAAGAGTGGAATGATCTGTCTTTCCCGATCAGTGAAAAATTCATGCAGAAGTTTTAAGCCTTCCGATTTCCTCAGTTTTAGAAGAAGAAGAAATACAAACCATTATTAAAACGGTAAACGAATTTTAAATGGAACAGCCATTAGTAACAGTGGTTGTAGTTTCCTATAATCATTCTCAATTCATAAAAGAAAACCTGGACAGCATAAAAAGTCAAACCTACAAAAACATTCAGCTGATTGTAGGGGATGATGCTTCCCCAGATCATTCAGTAGAAGTTTTTGAACAGTGGCTGCAGGAAAATAACTATCCTGCAGAAAAAAACTTCCATACTAAAAATACAGGCCTGCCAACCATGCTGAATGAATGTATGGATCTGGCCAAAGGAAAATATATAAAAATCATAGCAGCCGATGATTTTCTGCACCCGGAATCTATTGAAAAATCAGTTTCTACATTAGAAAGATTAGGAAATGAATACGGAATGTCTTTTTCTCACACGCATGCTGTGAATAATGACAGTGAAATCATTGAGGATATTGCAGACTATGATGCTTTAGGCAAAATAGATCCTCGTATTTTCAATGAAGAGCTCTTGAAAGGGAACAGAATTGCAGCTTTAACGGTATTATTAAGAACAGATGTCGTAAGGGAGACGGGCAAATATGATGCACAATTTATTATAGAAGACTATTACCGATGGCTAAAGGTCAGCCAAAAATATCTCATCGCTTATATCCCGGAAAAGCTGGCTTATTATAGACTGCATACCGATAATATATCCAAAGTAAAAGCTGACAGAATTGAAATGGAAGCGGCTTTGCTGCAGATGATGTTTGATAAAAAAGGAGTTTCAAGAGGAAGCATCAATTATATTACTCAGAAATTATATCAGTCAGGAGCACAACTTCCTGAGGAATATACCAATGCCTACCATGCCTATCCGTTTCGTTCAAAAAAACTGGACTTCGCCATAAGGAAGAAGCTTCCTTTTTCTTTGTATAAGATATTAAAGAAAATTATCTAAAATGAATCCTTTAATTTCCATCATCGTTCCTTGCTACAATCAGGCTGTTTATCTTGATGAATGTCTTGAATCTGTACTTCAGCAAACCTATCAAAACTGGGAATGTATTATTGTCAATGATGGTTCTCCAGACAATACTGAGGATCTTGCAAGAAAATGGGTAGAAAAAGATACCCGTTTTCAGTATGTTGATAAGAAAAACGGAGGTTTATCTTCCGCAAGAAATGCTGGAATAGCTGTTGCAAAAGGAGAATGGATTTTACCATTAGACGCAGATGATAAAATATCTCCGGCCTATCTGGAACTGGCTGAGAAAGAATTCAGCAATGGGTACACTGTCATTTATTGTGAAGCTGAAAAATTTGGTACAGAAAATGAAAAATGGATTCTGCCCGAATATACTCCACAAGCTTTAGCCGTAAGAAATGTTATTTTTTGTACGGCATTTTTTAAAAGAACAGATTGGGAAAAAGCCGGCGGATATGATACCAGCCTTATTTATGGCCTGGAGGATTGGGAATTCTGGATCTCCATTCTTAAAAACGGAGGTAAAGTGTATAAAATCAAAGAAATTTGTTTCTATTACAGGATCAAAGAAAACTCTATGATTAAAGACATGATCTCTGATAACGGAGACATGAAGAAAATGGTAACCCACAATATTGTGTACAGAAAACACATCGAGTATTTCACAAAGGAACTCGGTAGTTTTGAGAAGCTCTACGATAATAATCAACATTTGAAAAGCATCCTCAACAGTAAGAGGTATGTTTGGGCAAATAAAATTTTTAATCTTTTCAACCGATGAGAAAAAAGGAAGAGAAGGCCGGTTACCCCAACAAAATGAAATACTATTCATATATTTGAGTATCTGAATGAAATGATTTTTTTTCAGATATGGAATATTGTTCCCCTATAACACAATTAATGAAACAACTAAGGTATGATTATTGGCAACGGTATTATAGCAAATGCTGTAAAATCTTATGACAGACAAGATATAGTTTTTTTTGCTTCAGGAGTATCTAATTCACTGGAAACTAGAGATTCAGAATTTGAAAGAGAGTTTTCTCTTTTAAAAACGGTCTATGGAGATAACAGAGAAAAGAAACTGATTTATTTTTCTACCCTCAGTATCCATGACCAATCAAAGCAGAATAGCCCCTATGTCCTCCATAAAAAAGAAATCGAAAACTATATAGAAAATAATGTTGATCATTACCTCATCTTAAGAATAGGAAATATTGTAGGAAAAGGTGGAAACCCCAACACGCTTTTCAACTTTCTGAAGACACAGATTACAAACCATAATGAATTTACCCTGCATCTGAAAGCCAGAAGACTTCTTTTAGACATTGAAGATATCTCCAGATTTGTAGAATCTCATGGTCTGCATTCCCATAATAAAACTATCAATTTCTCCTTTCCTTATTATTACGATTTAAAGGAAATCATCAGTGCTATTGAAAAAGAAACAGATAAAAAAGGACTTTATACTGAAGCTCATGAAGGTGATTTCTACAAAGTAGATTTTGATGAAGATATCATGGCTTTTTTCTCTGGAAAAACACCAGAGAGCTATTTAGAAACATTAACCAGAAAGTATATTTAAGATGGCTAATTTTTATGTAATTATTGTTACTTACAATGCCATGAAATGGGCAGAAAGATGTTTTACAAGTTTACGAGATTCCAACATTCCAGTAAAGACAATCGTTATTGATAACGGTTCCACGGATGGTACTCAAGAGTATATTAAAATAAACTTTCCTGAAGTTGATTTTATTCAGTCTTCGGAAAATTTAGGTTTTGGTAAAGCCAATAATATTGGTATTGAAAAAGCGTATAAAGAAGGAGCCGATTTCTTTTATTTGATGAATCAGGATGCATGGATTTTCCCAGACAGTATGGAACAATTGCTGGAAGTATACAACAGCCATCCCAACAAAGAACAACTCGGTATCTTAAGCCCGATGCATTTAGACGGAAGCGAAAAAAAATTAGATTCCCATTTTGAAAATTATCTGGGAAAATATGCCAAAACAAACCGTTTAATTTCTGACCTATTTTTAAAACAGCTAAATAAATGGTACGAAATAGATTTTGTAAACGCTGCACATTGGTTATTACCTAAGTCTACCATTGAAACCGTTGGTGGTTTCAATCCGTTTTATTTCCATTATGGTGAAGACTATGACTATTTAAATCGTGTTGTTTATAATAAAAAGAAAGTTATACTTTGCCTGGATAGCCTTGTAGTTCATGATACTAAACAGCATAAAGCTTTTCAAAGTCCCGAAGCCGCTTATAAAGAAAAATGGCTTTCATTGAGGTTACAAAAACAAACCGAATTTATGAATCCTGCCTTTGATTTTGATCCCGTAAAAATAAAAAAACAGTTATTATGGGATTTTTATAAATTCGCATTAAAAGGTTATACAAAAGAACGTATTGAGCAACGTGAAATGAATAAGTATTTTTTACCTCGCTTACAGGAAATTCATGAGCATCGTCAAAAAATCATCAACTCTTCACACCCATTTTTAAATATCTAAAAATTTCTAAATGAGTAAAAAAATTCTTTTTGTTTGTTATGGAGATTCAAACTCTCCAAAAGCCTGGTCTAATGTGCCGTTCCTTTTTTCTGAAAATTTAAAAATGCAGGGATATGAACTCCTGCGTGTAGATCTATCGCCCTCACCGAAATACGAAACATTATGGAATAAATACCCGGGAAGAATTTTATCCCGATTTTTTCCAAATCATCAATATGAATTTATTAAAACTCCTATCGCAAGGATATTAGCTTATAAAAAGATCAAAAAGGTTGTAAAAAATAATCCGGATCTTTATTTTGTTATTTTGTTGACTTTCGATTTTTATAATAAGTTCAATAACACACCATCGCTACTATTTCACGATTGGAGTTATGACATGGTGATCTTAGATCGCTTAAAGAGAAAACCCTATTTCTTTGAAAAATGGTTTATCAAATATCAGCATGAAGCGTTCAACAATTCCGAATTAGTAGTTTCACTTTTTAAAGATGCACAAAAAATAATTTCTGAACGCCATGGTAAACAAGTACATCACCTCGGCAGTAATGTTGTTAATGATCTAAACTTTAATAAGCCTACTGTTCAAGAAATTTTAGATAAGAAAAAAAATTCACAACAACTGCTGCTTATTGGATCGATGAAATATTTATTAGGGGCAAGAAAGTTGGTAGAAGCAGTTAGAATTTTACAGAAAGATTTCCCCAATTTAACTTTAAATATTATTAATATTCCTAAAGACAGATTGTTGTTACAAGATACAGATCGAAATATAATTTGTTATGAATATTTGGATAAGGGAGATCCGGAACAGAATATCCAATACTATGATCTTATTACTAATGCAAAAATTTTAGTAAATCCATCCGAAATTTGGGCTGCATATTCTAGTACGATTGAATGTATGTTTTACTACACGCCTATCATTATAAAACCTTATGAAGCCTTTGCTTTAGATTATGGGGAGGAAAATGACTTCGGTATTTATCTTCAAACACTGAAGTAATTGATATTGTAGATAGTATCCGAACAATTCTTATGATGAACGATGACGAGTATACAAAACTATGCTTAAGAGCCCATGAACTGGTAAAAGATCAAACTTGGGAAAGTTATACAAAGAAAGTAATCGAATTGATGAATAATGTAGCAAATAAAAATTAATCCTTTGAAATCACTCCCTATCAGTATTTGTATTCTTTCCTGGAAAACAGGGAAAACATTGAGAAACACATTGAAATCCTATCAGAAGTATGGTCTTCTGAACATGGTTGATGATATTGTCATTCTTTTTCAGGAAGTAAGTGAATCTGACAAAAAGCTGGCAGATCAGTACAATATCAGATACATAGGACTAAAAGATAATATCGGCATCGGAAAAGGGATGAAAACATTGGCAGAAAATGCAGTTTGTGAAAATATTCTTTTTCTGGAGCATGATTTTGAGCTTATTGAAAATAAGGAAACTGCATTTTCACGTCTCAAAAGTGGACTGGAAATGCTTGACAACGGTTTTGATGTAGTTCGCTACCGAAGCAGGAATACACCTGGCTACCCTCTTATTTCAATCAGACATAAAGGAAATGAGCTCGATTACTATGATGACTGGCACGAGTGTACTTCACCTCATCTTCTGGAATCTCTGCACTGGCTTGACCCAGCCTCAGAATTCCCGGACAAGATACAAAAGCAGGGCGAATATTTTGTGACCACCTCGCGATGGGCCAACTGGACTAATAACCCATACCTTGTGAAGAAAAGCTTCTTGCTTGAGACCATTATTCCTTTCTCAGGAGAAACAGCGTCACTGGAAAGAAATATTGCCGCCTGGTGGGTAAAGCAAAACTTCAGAATCGCACAGGGAGAAGGACTTTTTAAACATAATGATCTCACCAAATATCCGAAGAAAACCATTATTCAGAAAATAATAGGGAGATTAAAAAAAATATTTAAATAACACAAGCAAGATGAAAATTCTTTTCCATGAGGATGAACTCAATTACAGAGGAACTTCCATAGCAGTATATGATTATGCAGATTTCAATGAGAGATATCTGGGAAATGAGTCTATCATTGTATACAATAAAAATTCAAAGACCAACCATCCGCTGGGTGTTGAAAAATTTGAAAAAAGATTCCGTGTACACGGCTATTCAGACTTCAGCGAAGTAGATCAGCTGATCCGTGAGCAGAATATAGACCTTTTTTATGCTATTAAAAACGGTAATATAGATGGTATAGATACTAAGGAATGTAAATCTGCAATACACAGTGTTTTCAAACATTTTGAGCCTCACGGGGATGTTTACGCCTATGTCTCCGAGTGGCTGAGCCAGGAAATGACGGGTTCAAAATATCCTTATGTTCCCCACATGGTCAATTTTGATTCCCAAACCCATGAGGATCTGAGAGCAGAATTCAATATTCCTCCAAAGGCAAAAGTATTCGGTTATTATGGCGGTCATATCAGCTTTAATATTCTTTTTGCCCAAAAGACCATTGAAAAGATTGCATCAAAATATAAGGATGTCTATTTCATTTTTATGGGTGTAGATCCGTTCATTAAAAAGAAGTGGTGGAAATCCGTTCCTTCAAACATTATATTTCTTCCGCCAAGTTCAGATATTATCATGAAGCAGAAATTCATCAATACCTGTAATGCCTTGCTTCATGCCCGTGAAAGAGGAGAAACTTTTGGAATTACCGTAGCTGAATTTGCCATCATGGGAAAACCTGTCATTGCTTTTGCCAATCCTCCGGAAAAAGCCCACATCACTCATTTACAGGATCAGGCTTATTATTATAATGACAGTAAGGAATTGCAGGATATTATTCTGGATGCAGACCTCACTTTATCCGCAAAAGAACTTTATGAAAAATTCCTACCTCATCCGGTGATGGATACTTTTAAAAAGATTTTTATTGATTAAAATATCATCTGAAAATCTGATAACAAATAATCATAAAAACGAAATTACTTTATCTATTTTAAAATCTCTTAAAATAAACAGGCTCAATCCCGCTTAGAACATGAACATGAAAACAAAAATAATTAATTACATAATAGGTTTAATATTTTCAGTCTACTACTGTGTAAGTATTGCAACCTCTTATACCCTTATTATCGTTAAAAAAAGCGGTTGGTGTTTCGGAGACTGGATCATCAACTATCAGGACGGGGGCTTCAAAAGAAGAGGTCTCTTTGGTACTCTGTTTATAGGAATCAATGAACTTACCCAAATTAATCTTGAATATATTGTATTTGCATTTGTTGCATTACTATATACTGCTATTTTTTATCTTTTGTTCAAACTCTTTTGGAATGAAAAGAACAATCTATTTGTCATCGCTTTAATTCTGCTTCCCACAGGCTTTGGTATGATGGTAAAAGATCCCAATATTGCCACACGAAAGGAAATGCTTATCTTCTTTATGTATCTTGTCTACATTCTGTGTCTGCGTTCAAAAGTCATAATCAAAGATATCACGATCACCTTCTTTATCATTATCTCCATGCTATCCCATGAAGCTACCTTCTTTTATTTACCATTTGTGGGATTAGCCTACTTTACAAAAAATGAAGGACTTCCTTCCGATAAGCTTAAAAGGATTGTGCTCTATCAGTTCCTACCAGCTCTCATCATCTTGATCTATCTTTATAAGTTTGGAGTCACCTTAAAGACAGACAATACAGTGGCATTCTTTAAAGCCCACGGATTAACGCTTGAAGAAATGGGTATTTTTGATTATAGTCCTAACTATGATGTTCTGGGATATTACAAGTCTCACCCTTACGATTATCAAACTTACGGAATAAGTATATTGTTAGGAGCATTAACGGTGTATTTATATTGCAAATTCAATAAAGTTAAAATTAATAAAATATTCCTGATTATACAGATCCTGTTTTTAATTCCATTGTTCTATATGGCAGTGGATTGGGGAAGATGGGTGAATATTTTCTTCTCACTTTTAACAATATTCCTTGCCTTGGAAGCAAAGGCTGTTCTAAGCAGAAAACAGGAAATCACTGCTGTTATATTAATTTTATTTAATCTTTCCTGGAGAATGATGTTGATCCTTCAGGGATTCTTAACTTTCTCCATGTTTGATGACCTTCTTAAACGTCTGTACTATTTTTTGTATTTTAGAATCACTAATTTGCTTTAAAATATGGGCGCTTCATCAGTCCTCAAATAATATTAAAATAAAAAATGCCTGAGATTCATATTATCATTGTTACCTATAATGCCATGAAATGGGCGGAACGGTGTTTTAACAGTTTAAGAAAATCGTCTGTTCCCATAAAATGTATCGTCATAGATAACGGATCTACAGACGGAACCCAGGAATACATAAAAACGCATTTCCCTGAAGTAGATCTCACCCAGTCTGAATCTAATCTTGGATTTGGAAAAGCCAATAATATAGGGATTGAGAAAGCTTATAAAAACGGGGCAGAGTTCTTCTATTTGATGAATCAGGATGCATGGCTGTATGAAAACAGCATGGAAAAAATGCTTGAAGTATATAATAGCCATCCCAACAAAGACGAAATTGGTATCATAAGCCCTATTCATATTGATGGCTCTGAAAAATATCTTGATATTTTCTTAGATCAGTATATTGCCAAGAACTACGAAAAAACAAGAATGATCTCTGATCTGTATTTTCAGACTTTAAAGCCTTATTACGAAATTCATTTTGTAAATGCTGCTCATTGGTTGCTGCCAAAGAAAACAATAGAAACGATAGGCGGTTTCAACCCTTACTTTTTCCATTATGGAGAAGATGATGAATATGTGAACAGGGTTCATTTTCATCAAAAGAAAGTACTGCTGGTTCCAGGGAGTAAAGTAGTTCATGATGGTGTACAGCTGCTTCACAAAATAGATTTTACCAAATACGAAGATGTCCGTATCGAGATCAACACGCTGAATCCTAGCCTTCCTAACGCTTTACAACAAGAAAAGAAGGCATTAAAACAAAGTATGTTTAAAAATCTGGTTACAGGAAATATCAGCAAGTACAAAGAATTATCTCTGAAGTATAAAAAAATAGCGCGAGATAGTGAAAAGATAAACAGCTTACGAAACCAATTGACCCAACCAGGGTCTAGTTTTCTGAATCTATCGTAAATTAGCTGTACAAAAAGTGAAAATTAATGATGAAAAATAAAATATTATGTGTGGAATAGCGGGAATTATAAGCAGTAATGCCAGAAATTACCAGGAAGAAATCCGAAAGATGACAGATTCGCTGGTGCACCGGGGCCCGGATTCTTCTCACTATGAATTTTATGATAATGCCGCACTAGGCCACCGCCGACTTTCCATTATAGATCTTTCTGACAATGGGAAGCAACCTATGTTTTCCAATACCAAAAATGAATGTATAGTTCTCAATGGTGAAATATATGGCTATCAGGACATCAAAAAACAATATGCAGAATATCCTTATCATGGAGGTTCTGATACTGAAGTCATTCTTGCCATGTATCAGAGAAAACAGGAAAACCTCATCCATGATCTTCCCGGGATGTTTGCATTTGCTATTTGGGATGAACAAAAACAACAGCTTTTCTGTGCAAGAGATCGTTTCGGAGAAAAACCTTTCTATTATGCCATCGGTAAAAACAATGAATTTATTTTTGCTTCAGAAATTAAAGCCATTTTAGCTTCAGGACTTATTCAGCCCAAAGTAAGTTCACAGGCTCTCTCCCATTATCTTCAATATGGATATGTAAGCTCTCATCAGAGTATTTATAACAACATTTATACACTTCCACCAGCCCATCAACTTGTTTGGAAAGATGGAAAATTTACGGTTTCTCGCTACTATAGCATCCCTGCAAAAGATAGAGCCATCAACCTTTCCGATGCTAAGGAAGAGTTTTTGTATCTATTGAAAAATGCGGTCAAGAAACAGCTTATCGCAGATGTAGAAGTAGGAAGTTTCCTGAGTGGAGGATTAGATTCCTCATCTGTTGTAGCATTGGTAGATGAATTTTTACCCCATCAGACTACGATCAGTTTCGGATATGATCATAAAGACAACGAACTGAAATATGCAAAGGAAATTGCAGACAAATACAAAACCAACCACATTGAAGTTCATGAGAAGAAATCTGATCTTGTGACCTCCCTTTTAAAAATATCGCCGTTCTTCGATGAGCCTTTTGCAGATGCTTCCTTTATTCCTCATTATGAAATATGCAGAGCCGCAAGAAAGAACCTTACCGTTGTATTATCTGGAGATGTAGGCGATGAATTGTTTGGAGGGTACCATTTCTATACCGTTGAAAATAAATTAAAGAAACATTTCAGCTATAAAAATATCATTGCTCAGTTTGGGTTAAAACTCTATCAGCAAATAAAACCAACTTCATTCCTTACCCGGAAAAACATGGAATTTTCATCCATTATGGATTTCCATCTGAATGATGTGAGGAACGCCTTCAATAAGAAAGAGCGTGATCTTTTAGGGGTTTCATCTGATTATCTGCAAACGTATAGCTTTACTCCCGATCCTGATTCCTTAAACGATATTATGAGAGTAGATCTGGAGAATTATGTTCCAGCTAATATGATGGTAAAATCAGATAGAATGGCGATGGCCAATTCTCTTGAAGTAAGAACACCATTTCTGGATCTGGACTTTGCAGAATTCTGCATCCAATTACCTGATCAGCTGAAGCTTAATGATAATAATGATAAAATTATCCTACGTGAAGCCATGGGTTCTTACTGGACGGAAACAATCAGAAAACGTCATAAACAAGGATTTGGTCTTGGGGTAAAAAGCTGGTTTGCTGAAGAAAACCTGATGAATTTTTCAAATGATCTGTTAAAAGACCCTAATCATAAGGTATTTAATTTTATAGACTTCAAAGCTGCTCAAAATTTCCTTGACAAGGATGAGAGACATTGGAATCTATTACAACTTGCTTTATGGGCGGATAATAACAAATCATATTTATAATTCAATAATTATTTTTAAACACAAAGCCTAAAAAAAATTCATATGCCTAACTACTTGCGATCCCTTCATAGTATCTTATTTAAAGAAACACCTATCAGCTTCATCAAAAGAAAGCTGAACATTTCCTATCTTGATAACCGTAAACTTTTCACCATTCATTATAATAACAGAAAAACCAGGATTTATCTTAATAAAAAGTTTGGTTTTGTTGATCTGTATATTTTTGAAAATGGCATCTATGAGAAGTATATTATTGATGATATAAGATCTGTTCTTACCCAAGACAAAGTATTGTTGGACATAGGAGCCAATATTGGGCAACATAGTTTACTTCTAGCTCCTTATTGTAAACAGGTCTATTCATTTGAGCCTATTCCCGATGTCTATCATGAGTTTAACGAAAGTATCAAAAAAAACAATTATACAAACATTAAGCTCTTCAATACAGCTATTGGAGGTTCTTCAGAAGTAAAGTCATTTAATTATGTTGCAGGACATGCAGGAATGAGCTCATTTATTGAAAGCAAGAATCCTGGAAAAAAATTGATCAATGTTCAGATAGAGCCTCTTAAAAAAATGATATCTGATGCTAAGTTTGATGTTGTGAAAATGGATGTTGAGGGATATGAAGCGGTTGTCATTCTGGAAAACAAAGATATCTTCCTAAAAAACAGACCTATTTTATTTATGGAATTTTGTCCGGCTGCTATTGATGAACAGGGAGAGCATACTTCTAAGGACTTGCTTCAGTTCTTTTTTGATAATCAGTTTAAAGTATACAGCAGAGTACATAAAAAAGAATTTTTTGCTATCGAACAGGAATTGTTCGTTAATGATAACTTAATTATTACTCCCCTTTAGGTTCATGAAGATCTCCGTAATTATTCCCGTATACAATGCCGAAAAATATATTTTAAAAGCTGTAGAATCTGCTTTACAGTTTGAGGAAGTTTCTGAAGTAATTTTAGTAGAAGATCAATCACCAGATAATGCACTTCAGATATGCAGCGAACTGGCTCAAAAATATAGTAAAGTAAAACTTTTCCAACATCCGGATAAAGGAAACCATGGTGCAGGAGCATCAAGAAACCTTGGTATAGAAAAAGCCACAGGTAATTTTATTGCCTTTCTTGATGCAGACGATCATTACCTTCCTAATCGATTTGATGCTGAAAAAGAGCTTTTCAAAGACTCAAAGATAGATGGGGTATTCAATGCTATTGGTACTGAATATTTAACAGAAAAAGGGAAAGAAGAGTTTCAATCTAAATTTAAAGAAATATCCCTAAGTACAGTTAATTATCCTGCCGAGGGTGAAGAAGTATTTAAAGGACTCTTAAGCCTATCAACTAAAACTTTCGGTACTTCTTTCCATCTCAATTCACTTACGATTAGAAAGATTTCTCTGGAGTCTCACCATATACGATTCAATAAGGATCTTCGTGTACATCAGGACTCAGATTTCATTATCAAACTCGCATATCATTGTTATTTAAAAACAGGAAATATCACAGAAGCTGTTGCTATGAGAGGTATTCATGACAATAACAGGATCACTAAAATTGTAAAATATTCTCCGCAATATAACCAGAGACAGTTTCTTTTATGGCAATCTCTCAATCAATGGGCGATTTCCAATCAGATTCCCACAGAACCCAGAAAAAGAATCTATTTACTTTATAAATCATTTGATCTGTCCTTAAAGAAAGGCCTTCTCAAATACTTTAATATTTTAGGAGAAGTCCTTAAAAACCCAGAAATATTAAAGACCAAATACCGTTTCACTTACTCCAATAGATAACATGAAGATTTCCGTAATTATTCCTGTATACAATGCAGAAAAATATATATCAAAAGCTGTAGAATCTACTTTACAGTTTGATGAAGTCTATGAAGTCATCTTGGTAGAAGATCAATCTCCTGATAATGCTCTTCAGGTATGTCGTGAGCTAGCCCAAAAATATGATCGGGTACAACTTTTCCAACATCCGGATAAAGGGAATCATGGTGCCGGAGCCAGTAGAAACTTGGGAATAGAAAAAGCAACCGGAGATTTTATAGCCTTTTTGGATGCAGATGATTATTTCTTACCTAATAGGTTTACTGCTGAAAAAGAACTTTTTAAAGATCCAAAAATAGACGGTGTTTTTAATGCCATTGGCACGGAATATTTAACTGAAAAAGGGAAGGAAGAGTTTATATCCAATATCAATGATAGTGAACTTTTAACTGTTAATTATGCAGCAGAAGGCAATGAAGTGTTCAGAGGCCTATTAGGACTTACTTCCAGAGTCTTTGGTTCATTTTTTACTTTAGATGCTCTTACCGTGAGAAGACATTCGCTTGAATCTAAAAAATTAAGATTTAATGAAGCTCTTCGCCTTCATCAGGATTCAGATTTTATTATTAAACTCGCCCATCAATGTCATTTAAAATCCGGCATTATAGATCTCCCGGTGGCTATGAGAGGAATGCATGATGATAACAGGATCACCAAAATAATAAAGTATTCTCCACAATATAATCAACGACAGTTTCTTTTTTGGAATTCCCTTTACGAATGGTCTACTACTCTAGCTCTTGAAACAGATGTGGCGCAGCACATCTATCTTCAGAAAAAAGCATTCGAACTTTCAGGAAAAAAAGGAGTATCAAAAACAATGGGATTGTTGGCTGCTATTTTTAAAAACCCTAATATATTAAAAACAAAGTATAGATTCACCTATTCTCATTCATAATATGTATTGGGCTTTTCTTTTCCAAAACCAGCAATAATAATTCCCACAAAAGAGGATTTTATTTTATTTTTTCACTTTAAAATGAAGAATTTTTTGACATAAATCACTGCTGTGATTACATCTATGGTGTGTGTCGGCCATTTTATAGAAAAAAACAAAATCTTAATACCTTAAAATAAAATTAAAAGCTTAAATTTCGAATTCAAAAGGTACTAATAAAACGCAATTGTAATTCTAAATTTATTGTAAAAAGGAGAAGAAATGAGGATCTCAGTAGTTATTCCCGTTTATAATGCAGAAAAGTTTGTTTCTCAGGCAGTAGACTCTGTTCTTCCGTTTGATGAAGTACACGAAATCATTCTGATTGAAGATAAGTCCCCGGACAACGCATTAAAAATATGTCACCAGCTAGCCGAAAAACATGAAAAAGTAAAACTCTACCAGCACCCGGATAAGGAAAACCATGGTGCCGGCCCAAGCAGAAACTTGGGAATAGAAAAATCAACCGGTGACTTTGTTGCCTTTCTCGATGCAGACGACTATTTCCTACCCAATAGATTCGATGCTGAAAAGGAATTATTTAAGGATCCAAAAGTCGAAGGAGTTTATGGAGCCCTTGGAGTACATTACTATTCTGAAAAAGCCAAAGAACAATACTACCAGTTATTTGGAGACAGGCTAACCACAGTCTATAAAAAATACGAACCCAAAGATGTTTTTCCGGGACAGCTTCACATGTTGGGAAGTTTTGGACTGTTTAGTATTGATACCTTAACAGTACGCAGGGAGTCTTTAATGAATAAAGTAAAACCATTATTCAAACCTCATTTAAGACTTCATGAAGACACGGAATTTCTATTTCGTCTTTCTTATTATCTCGATCTTTATCCTGGAATTCTAGATAAAGCAATAGCTATAAGAGGGGTACATGAGAATAATAGAATCACAAAAGTAGATCTACGTGTCATAAATCCTGCAGTATCAAGGGCTATACTTTGGAAAGAAGTAGATCTTTGGTCGCAGACTGAAAACGAGATTTCCGAAGATGTCAGGATTCACATTAAAAGGATGCACCGCAGCTTTGAAATTGCAAAAGCTCCTTTGCTAAAAAAATGGGGAATGATCATAAAAACTTCTTTACCGATTATCATAGCATAAGGTCTGGACTATATAATATTAATTTCAGACATTCATTAATCTCTTAAAAACTACAACCATAGATTACAACTTAAATTAAAACACAAAATCAAAAAAAGAATGCATTAAAAATTTCTGTTAAAATCATTTATTTCCTTTAATTCGGCAGAATTTTTGAATCAAAAATTAAAGAAACAATATATCTTTTTTTCCATAAAAAAATTTAGACATAAGTCTTTATAATTGATTATCTTGCAAAGCTTTTACACACACGAATGGTATAAAAAAATTAAGTTGACAAAAAATGAAAATCTCAGTAATTATTCCCGTTTACAACGCCGAAAAATATGTTTCCCAGGCGGTGGAATCTGCTTTGCAATTCGATGATGTCTATGAAATCATCCTGATTGAAGACAAATCACCTGATAATGCATTGGAGGTTTGTCAGCAGCTTGCAGAAAAGTATGCCAGGGTAAAACTTTATCAACATACTGATAAAGGAAATCATGGCGCAGGACCTACAAGGAATTTAGGAATAGAAAAATCTACCGGAGACTTTATTGCTTTTCTGGATGCGGATGATTATTTTCTTCCCAATAGATTTGATGCTGAAAGAGAACTTTTCAAAAAGCCAGAAGTAGAAGGTGTATATGGTGCACTTGGTGTTCATTATTATACTGAAAAGGCGAAACAACAATATTATTCTTTATTTGGAGACCGGCTAACTACTGTTTATAAAAGACATGAGCCTAAAGATGTTTTCCCTGGGCAAATCTATATGCTGGGCAGCTTTGGCTTATTCAGTATAGATGCTTTAACGATCCGTAAAGATTGTTTAATTAAAAAAATGGATCCTTTATTTAAAGCTAGCTTACGACTACATCAGGATACAGAATTTCTGTTTAGGCTATCTTATTACCTTAATCTATATCCCGGAATTTTAGACAAAGCTGTGGCTATACGTGGTGTACATGAAGACAACAGAATTACTCAGGTAGATTCTAAAAAAGTAAATCCGGCTACAACGCGCGTTCTTTTATGGAAAGAAGTAGATATCTGGGCAGAAAATGAACCTACTCTTCCTGAACATATAAAGCTTCATATCAAAAGAATGTACAGAAGTTTTCAGATCGCTAATGCTTCCAATTCAAAAAAATGGGGGATGATCATGAAATATCTTATAACAGACTACAAAAGCATCAGATCTGGAATTTATAACATTAATTTCAGGAATAATTTATTGTAAGTTATACCCCCTATCTCCCTCTGCTTGCAAGAATAGAATCTGCAATGCGGCCCGTAATCTTTCTACTTGATTCTTTATACAAATGGTTTCCATCCGTATAATTATATTCTGAGTAATTTTCTGAGAAGTCAAAAAACTTCACATTCTGCTTCCTTGCCATATCCTTAAGCAATTTATTAAAAGAAGGATACTTTTGATTTTCAATAGTTATGAGTCCTTTTGATGTAGGAAGACGAACCAGATAAACCTTACCTTTTGTTCTTAGATAATTAATCATTTCATTGATAGCTTTGATACGCTCCGGTGAAAGCTCTACCGTATTAGCCAGATCCTTATAAAAAAGCTCTTTTTTATTTGTTCTCACTGCTACAGAGTCTCTATGCATATTGATATTTACTTCCAGCCATCCATCTTGATGAAGAAAAGTATTGGATCGTCCCAGTTCTGCTCTTTCGGTGTAAATCTTGAACCAGCTTCGTGTATAATGCTTTAGCAGATATTCATAATTAGGAGACTGATCATAAAAAAACATATCATTCAATGGAGAGTGTTCTTCAGGGAAATCTTTTTCTTCTTTGATACTCTTATTTAGTGATAGATTCCATGGACTTACGGTCAAAATGAAAATTCCATTTTTGGTTTCAGGATCTAATTTTCTTTTTAAGGCTTTAAAGTAGATCTGTCCATAGGGTGATTCTACAATATTTAAAGAAAAATTATCAAAATTTGTGGAAAGCTTATTTTTCAATACTCCCGGAACCACTCCCTGAGAGCCACGAGAATCTCCCAATATCATATTCTGTGGTTTTTTAACCGCAAAATGCATATAATTATCATCTGTATTCCCATCTGCAAAAGAACCAAGAATGGCCAATACAATAAGTACAGCAACAAAATAAGGCACTATTTTAATTAAAAACTTCTTCATGCTAAAACTGAAAATAAATAAATTCATTATTCCCGAAGTTGGCATAACGGAGAATGATATAAATAATAACGAGATAAGAAATATGCCTTATCCATGAGCCAAATCTTTTAATTTCCAATCCGTGAAACCTCTCCCTGTTGATCCATTCTACAATTAGCATAAATCCTATCAATGCTAATACTTTTATCGGCAATGGATGTGGAATAGAAAGTAATTCACGACTAAAGATTCTTCCGATGTAATGAATCGCCTGTGTTACAGATTCTGCCCTGAAAAAAATCCAGGCGATACAGGTGATCAAAAAAGTAAGCAGCATCTGAAAACACTCCTTAAAAGAGGGTAAAAATTTTCCCTGGGCAGCAACTTCTATATTCTGACGATTTCTGTTCATGATCAGTAAAGGCATAAAATACAGAGCATTAAGTCCTCCCCAGATCATAAATGTCCAGTTTGCTCCATGCCAGAACCCCGAAACCAGGAAAATAATAAATGTATTCCTGATCTTCATCAAAATCCCGCCTTTACTTCCACCCAATGGAATGTATAAATAGTCTCTAAACCAGGAAGAAAGCGAAATATGCCACCTTCTCCAGAATTCGGCAATATCTCTGGAAAAATAAGGGAATGCAAAGTTTTTCAACAATTCAATCCCAAATAATCTTGAAACTCCCAGTGCAATATCTGAATATCCTGAGAAATCTCCGTAGATCTGAAAAGCAAACAATACAGTTCCTATCACAAGAGTTCCGGGACTTTCCGTTTGATAATTATTAAATATCTCGTTCACCAGCGGAGCACAGTTATCTGCAATAACCATTTTTTTGAAAAATCCCCATAGAATCTGCCGCATTCCATCTACAGCTTGCTCATAATTGAAAACTCTTTCCCGCTGTATCTGGGGCAAAAGATGCGTTGCCCTTTCGATAGGACCCGCTACAAGAAGAGGGAAATAACTTACAAAAACAGCATAGTCTGTAAAGCTTCTTTCTGCTTTTATTCTTTTTTTATAGACATCAATCACATAAGAGAGCCCATGAAATGTGTAAAACGAAATTCCTACAGGAAGTATAACGTTGAGTAGCCAAACATTGACCTTAAAACCAAAACCGCTAAGAAGATCTGCAAAGCTCTCCACAAAGAAATTATAATATTTAAAGAATCCTAGAAAGCCTAGATTGATAGCAATACTTAAAGTAAGCCAGAATTTAGCTTCCCGATTCGTCTTACTGTTCTCAATTTTAATTCCTGATAAATAATCCAATCCGATAGAAAACATTAGCAAAAAAAGGAATCTCCAATCCCAACAGGCATAAAAATAAAAGCTGGCCAATAACAGCAACCTGTTCTGTTCCTGAAATTTTCTATTGAAAACAAACCAATAAAGACAAAATACTATTGGTAAAAAAATAAGAAATCCTATTGAATTGAATAACATAGTAATTAGAAGATATGGATTATAACAATTCTCTGAAACCGATTGTTTCTACTTTCATATGATTCTTTTTACAAAAAAATACAAATATTAAGTCTTTCTCCGATGGAATACTCTTTATTAATGGGGGAATATTTATTATTTCAATCATTGTAAGTGTTTTAGGTTACACGATTTGTTTTCTGATCTTAATTACTCTCCTGACACTTTCAGTAAATTCTGAAATTAAATTTACAATTCTTATTACTAAAACCTTATATATTATCTTTTTTTTCTAAAAATAATCTACTTTCAACCGCTTAAAATAACCTCGGCATTATTCAATGAGATAAAACATTCCTTGCTACAACTCCCGAAAAAGCTTCCACAGATTTTTTATCCAAATGAACCTCATCCAGCCACTGGTAGCTATTCTCCAATTTATTATAATTGATATAGGAGACTTTTGTTTTCAAGGCAACAGCTTCCATACGGTTATCAAAATCCGGAAATGCTTTTTCTTCTATTGAATAAGGTGCTTTATTAACAGGCATTCTTATGACCATCACCTTTCCGTGTTGCTTAAGAAACTCAATTGTTTTTTCAAGATAAAGAATTCTATTTTCAGACACTTTCAATCCGTCAATCCTTTCCTGAAATTTTATCATATTCTTTTTGTTGGACATCTCCTGCTTTTCCGGTGCAACCTTTTTTATGATTTTCAAATCATATTTTCCGTTGTCCAGGATCGTAGAAACTCCCACTACGTTTTTAGGAGGTAGTATTTTTTTATTGAGCTCATTGGTAATGGATGGATCGTAACTTTCAAACAGATATTCGATATTGGGACTGATAGCCACCATAGAAGTCTTTGCAACGCTTTTATCATTTTCAATATAAAATTCCGGACTATCCGGTTTCTTTTTGTCAACCATTAAAGCTGTAGGCTCAACTGTTACAATAAAAACACCATCCTTTGTTTCTGGCTTTATTTTTTTCTCAATAGACTCCAGATATTTAGGTCCATAAGGGGAATGTGCCCACGTAAAGGAATAATTATATATAGCCGTATTGGGATATTTTGGATGTAAAATACGATCCATGATGAAAGGATCCATCAACGCAGCTCTGGAACTCCCCAATATAAAAGAGTTCTGCTGAGGAGATGTAAACCTCTTATAAAAATCATCAGTATTATGTGTTAAAAAATAGACGGCATATCCTAATACCAACAAAGGTAGTATAGAAAACATCGCCAATCTTAAAAGTGATTTCTTCATAATTCAAATTATGCCGGAGCTTACTAAGTTCTTCCTATTATTTCCGTTAATCTGCTAAAACATAGCATACATAAACCCTTTAGGAGCAATATAAAACAGAAAAACTAAAAACACCAATATATAATAAAAGCCCCATCGTAAAACAATGTTTCTCTTTACAAAAATCTCTTTAATGGCATATTCTTTATCCCGGTTCCCCCATTCCAGCAATACCATAAATACCATTACCAATATAACTTCTTTTTGGATTGGAAAATTGGGCAACTGGAAAAATGATAATGAGAAAATTCCCTGATAATATTTCGCAGCCATTTCCATATCTTTTGAAAAGAAAAGAATCATTAATAGAGTAAAAAGAACAAACGTTACCGGAATATTCTTTATTTCGTCTTTTGTTGGAATGAAGTTGTTAGATGTTTTCACCTTTTTATTCATTTTCCCACTCAAAATCAATGGAATAAACATGATTCCGCTTACCAACCCGTGAACAATATAATGCCATTCTGCCCCATGCCAGAAGCCCACCACCAGAAAATTAATAATGATGGCCATAATCAATCCATATTTATCATAATCTCTGAAATGAATAGATAAAGGAGTGAAAACGTATTCAGTAAGCCAGGAGGTTAAAGAAATATGCCATCTTCTCCAATAATCAGCCACATTTTGAGCAAACAATGGATAATTAAAGTTAGGCTGAATTTTAATCCCTAACAGCTTGGAAATCCCTATTGCCATATCTGTATATCCTGAGAAATCTGAATACAACTGGATAAAATATAATATTGCCCCAACGAATAAAGCACTTCCATTTAAGGTATGATAAGACTCAAATAGCGGAGAGGTAATTCCTGCAATATTATCTGCTACTACCAGCTTCTTGAAAAGCCCCCATAAAATTTGTTTCAATCCATCTGTAAATTGAGGGGAAGAAAATTCTCTTTTTATTTTCAGATTCTTCAAAAATGGGGTAGCTCGGTCGATTGGCCCGGCAATAATACATGGAAAAAAGGCAATAAAAACCGCATAATCCAACAGAGATGGAATTTCCTTCAATTTATTATTTCTGATATCCAACAAATAGCTTATCATTCTAAACGAATAGAAACTGATCCCTATCGGAAGGATAATTTTCAATACTCCTAATTGATTTTCAACTCCAAAAAGATGCAGGAAATCATTGAAGTTCTCAATGAAAAAATTAAAATATTTAAAATATAAAAGCTGAATCAGGACAATAAAAACCCCTGACCTCAGCCACCATACTTTAGAGGTATCTTTTGAAGCAGATTTTATTTTATTTCCAACAAAATAGGTAACCCCTGTTGTAGCCATCAATAAAAATAAAAACTCCCAGCTCCAACTGCTATAAAAGACATAGCTTCCCACAAGCAGAATGATATTTTGGATCTTTGAGGTTTTCCCGCTTAGATAATAAATAAAATAAAGCGCAATAAAGAATAATATAAAGCTGTATGAATTAAGAAGCATACAACAGTTGTTATTTAGAAGTTATAGAGTCTATCATTTCACCTACATCATTCCAGCTTCTGATTTCCGATGAAGTAAAACGGATTCCAAAGCCTTTTTCTACCGCTACAATTAACTGAATATGAGAAAGTGAATCCCATTCTTCAATATCTTCTGCTGTAGTTCTGGAGTCAATACAATTTCATTATTGTCTAATTCATCACGGAAAATATCAGTCAGTTTAATTAAAATTTCATCCTTGTTCATAATAGTTTGTAATATGTTTTATAGTTTATGATTTATATATACTTGTTTGTTTTCGTATTTCTCTACATCCAGTACCCATCGTTCATCTTTTTCAGTGAAACCCAGTCCTTCATAATGGTTCATCACCATTTGGTTTTTAGCCGTTGGAATAAACTCTCCTTCTACATATTTATATCCATTTTTACGGGCTGTATCTATGATTGTATTTAAAGTAAAGTCTTCCATTCCTCTTTTCAGAACACGGCAGCTCATTAGCCATGTATCTATGAAGAGCGTTTCCTGATCTTTCTTTTCAAGAACAATTACACAGATCAGTCCATTATCACCATACTTATCTTCAAGAGTAAAAGAAATGGTATAATGAGTATCTGAATTCATCAATTCTTCAACATCCTGTTCTGTATACCGTACTGTTCTCAGATTAAACTGATTAGAACGTTGTGTCAATTGTGAAACCCTCGGTTTTGAAAAATTGTTGAATGCCTGAACATCAGAAACCATATGAAGACTCTTTAGAAAATCTTCAACGTTGGTGAATCGCTCTACATCAACAGCCCTTTGAGCTTCTACCTGATACTGTTTCGTTCTTTCAGTATCATTTTCTGAAAAGCTTGCTGTTTCGAAAAGATTTAAGCTGTAAAGGTATTCCAGATATTCTGCCGGATCTTCCGGAAGTTCCGGAACACAAACCTCAGGCAGGTTTTCTCTTACAATATTCCTTTCAAACGGATTATCATCCAGGAACACCATAGAATCTAATCCTATATTCAAAATTCCCTGAATTTTCCTGATGTTATCCGCCTTATTCTCCCAATTGGCTACAAAAACAGCAATATCTTCAAGCTTTAGAACCATATCAGGGTGTTTCTCGAAAGGTTCTTTGGCTTTATCTTCATCATTTTTACTGCAGACCGCAAGGATTATTCCTCTTTGCTGAAGCGCCTTCACCCAATATTGAAATTCTGTAAATGCTTTTCCGATCCCAAAACTTCCGATCTGTATTTTTTCAAGACCATCATCACCAATAATCCCACCCCAGGTAGTATTATCCAGATCAAGAATCAGACATTTCTTAAATTTTCCTTCCAGTGATGAAATAATTCCGGTAATATGATGAGCTACAATAGGTAGTATATCAAGAGACAGCACCATTTCCGTATTCACATAGATATTAGGAGAAAACATAAAATCTCTTCCCCATTTATTCTGAATGGAAACCAGATCAGCAATAAAAAAATTATCATTTTTAAAAGCAATTTCTGCCGAAAGAAGATAATTAAGTTTATTCTGCTGGAAAACGAATGAAGATTCTACCTTATTGGAAAAGTTTCCAAAAACCTGATTATTGATCGATGGAAAATTACAGTAGATTACCCTGCTTTTGCTTCGTTCCTGTATCGTTTGATATAACTCTGTCACATAAGCAAGCTTATTTTCTGCAAAACAAACCTGTGGATCATATGATTTGTAATATTGAGCCAACAACTTATGCGAGGATTCAAAAATAATCGTATAATGAGCATTGAACTCATAGTATTCAGATGTTGGATCCAGAATCTGGCGGGAGATCTGACCGAAATCAGCCTCAAAAATATCAAACTCAAAACCTTCGCCTATTGCTGTTCCTTTTAAAGCAACATTCAGGAATTGAGTTGCCGTATCACCCAACAGGGCAATCTTTATTTTTTTTAATTCTTTGGAATCTTTACGAAGTTCTTTTTTAAGCTCCGAAAATGTTTTATACATAAATATTCTTTTTATTAAAACATCAATGTATCCTCTTCTTCAGCTGAAAGCCCTTTTTTATAATATTCGTAACAAGTAAATTTCTGTATCAGATCATCATCTGAAATATAGGTATTGGGAACAATTTTCATTTCCATAATTGTGTTGCTTTGCTACAAAAATAAAGATTTTTATCTGATATTCACCTTTTTCAGATAATCTCTTAATGGCTTTTCAATACATTGATAAAACAAAATAGAAGTCAGGATAACAACGATTATATAAATCCCGAATACAGTGTCAATGGAAAAATTATATTTACCTACCACTTCTCTCAGAATGTAAAGAACAGGAATATGGGTAATATATACAGCATAGCTAGCCTCCCCAAGATATTCCAGAGGTTTCAAAGAAAATACCTTCGTCAAAACTCCGTTATTTTTAGAGATTAAAACAATGAGCGGAATAAAAAGTAATGCCATCAATCCGTTATGATAAAACCATGGAAGAAAAATCAATGACAATAATATGAGCCCGAAGATAATAATTACCGGTACATCATAATTCTTCTGACCTGAGTTCTTCACAAAAAATAATCCTGCAAGATTCCCAACCAGGAATTCATTAATATGCATCAGTGGAAAGTAGTACAATAACTCGTGGCTTTCTGTATGTGGCCCTTTATAATAAGAAGAATCTACATAAAGGCTGCAAAATACCTGGGTCATGATCCAGATAATAACCGTTACTACCCAAATACTTTTATTTCCTTTGGAATAAAAATAATTATACAGTAAAGGAAACAACAGGTAAAATAGAAATTCTACCGAAATAGACCACCCGGGAAAATTCAGGATCATCGCCTCACCGGGAATCCAGCTCTGAAGTCCAAACAAATACAAAAAACCTTTATAGATACTGAAATTGGAATATCGGGTTACCAAATACAACAAAAGTCCCAATACATACAAAGGGTAGATTCTGGCGAACCGATTTCTATAGTAATCAAAATATTCGATTCTATTTTTTTTGTGATAAGCCACAATCATAATAAAACCTGAAAGAATGAAGAAGTAGCTCACTCCTACATTAGCTTTCAGGAATATATTGGATATATAATTAATTTTATATAAAAACAGATCTTTATTGAAATGGGAAATAACAATCGCCATAGCCGCAAGAAATCTGGTAAATGTAATCTGGCTTATTTTCATAAAAACCGCTTAAACAACTGTACTATACATTTTATATGCACATTTTTTCATCCAGAAATCTTCAACTAAAGAGCTAATATTATTTTCATTGAAATGCATTAGAAAAGAGATCAATAATTATCTTTCTAAAAAACTATTTAATGAAAACACCAATGTATTTTCCTTCGTATTCTACTACCGTAGTCTCTATATTATTCTTTTCACAGAAATCCTGATAAGCAGAATTATCACCAATATCATCACTGATGAAAACACCTCCTTTTCTTAAATGGCTGTAAAGCTCATCATAAGCCCACATTCTTCCATTATAACTCTTGTCAGAGTCATAGTGAAGAACGTCAAACGTAGCACTTTCAGAAAAGATCTTTGGTAAGGATTCTCTATCTGCAAAACGGAATAATTTCCAATTGCCTTTAAGAGTCTCAGGGACTACATATCCTACATATTGGTCTCCATCCTGAGCAAGATATGGCATGTCTGAACTATACAGTGTTCCGTTTCTTTTTACCAGAGATAAAAGGGAAGCCAATGAAGACCATCCATATGCAACTCCTGTTTCCACAACATGCTGAGCATTAGCAAACTCACATGCATAATAGATCAGCTCCAAAGCACCAGGCCCACCCATTTTCACGGGACAATCCTTTTCTCTTTGTGCTGCTGTAGCCAAAATATCTTGATAATCATTACGAAAAGCATCTATTTCAAGTCCAAACAACTTTAAAACTGCTTCTTTCTGTGATACTGCTCTTCCAGCTGCCCAGGAATTGGTCTTTTCCTTTCCCTTAAAGGCATTGCCTCTGTTAACAGTATTTTTAATAATTTTCCGGCCCAGTTCCGGATAAAGGTCGGGTCTTTTCAGATATCCGATAAATGTTTTGAGAACTCTTGTTATTTCACTCACTGTGTTGCCTTTAATAAAGCAAAAATAAAGATTTTTTTTTCATTTATATAAAAACAGATTATATTTGTGTAACCCAAGTGAAAAAAAAGCATTGCCTCTATCCCTATTATGAAAAATGCCAGTTTGTCATCAGAATTTCATTTTTCAATGAACAATTTTCTTTCCGTATATTTCCTGAAGTATTCGTCTGCAATACCTGATAAAAATGCAAAGTACTGTAATTATCAGACAGGAATAAATGATCAACACTCATTATAAAAACAATATGAAGTTTTCCGTACTTATTGCTCATTACAATAATGCCGCGTTGTTTAGGGACTGTTACGATTCCCTTACAAAACAAACCTACCCAGATTGGGAAGCTGTTGTAGTAGATGATGCATCTTCAGAAAATGAAAGAGAACAAGTAAAAGCTCTTATTGCAGGAGATGAAAGATTCAAGTTTTTTGAAAATGAAAAAAACAGCGGTGTCGGTGTTACCAAAAGCAGACTTATAGAATTGGCTACCGGAGAAATCTGTGGTTTTGTAGACCCTGATGATGCCATACTTCCTACAGCTATCGAAAAGGCAATACAGATTTTTAAAAATAAAAAAAAAGTAGTCCTTACTTATTCCCGTTTTATGGGATGTGACAAGGATCTGAAACCTATTACCCCTTTTAAATCTGCCATGCAGGTAAGGAATGGGGACCCTTATTTCTTTAATTATCCCAATCAGATCAATCATTTTGTAACGTTCAGAAAGGATGTTTATGAAAAAACAGAAAAGATGAATACGGAATTAAGGATTGCAGAAGATCAGGATCTGTACCTCAAAATGTATGAAAAAGGTGATGTTTATTTTATAGAGGATACCAATTATCTTTACAGAGCCCATTCCGGAGGTATTTCTCAAAACGACAACAAAGGAAAATCGTATGATTACTTTGCTCAGGTTGTTTTGGCAACTATGAAGAGAAGAAACCTCACCAGCATCAATGGGAAAAAGATTCCGGAAAAATACACCACTCATCAGGAGATTTTCGCATTGTTGGAATATCAGCATGGAATTTGGTACAGGATAAAGAAAAATATAGTCATTACATTACAAAAACTTTTCAGATAATGTCAGAAAACAAAAAAATACAGGTTCTTTTCAGACACCGTTCTATGGAAATGGGAGGAGTAGAAAAAGTAATATTAAGTATGCTTAACAATCTTAATCCTGATAAGTTTGACATTACGGTTTGCCTCAACCTGAATCAGGGTGAACTGAAGGATGAATTTCCAAAGCATGTAAAAAAAGTGTATCTAACGGAAGGAAAAGAAAGCTTCTCTCAAAATCCTCTTGTTCATAAGCTTCAGCTTGTTCGCCGAAGACTAAAACTTTCAAAGGCATTAAAAGACCATACAGTATCGGATCATATTCTGGGAAATAAAAAATTTGATATCGAGATTGCTCCCACCTATGCCGCCTTCTCATCGGTTATCAATTCCAGCAATCACGCTTCCAAAAAAATAGGATGGTTTCATTCCGAAATCAATATCCCTGGAATGAAGCCTTTGGTTCCGGATATTCTTAAAAACTTTCCACAGTTTGACCACATGATCTATTGTTCTCAAAAGATCAAAGACATTATGCACCTATCTTATCCGGATCTGCAATATCCGGCAGAAAGTGTAGTCATTAATGCGATTCCTATTGAGGAAATCAAAAAGAAAGCAGAAGAAAAAATACAAGATTTTCCACAAGGGCCGGTTTTTGTTTCCGTAGGTCGTCTTCACACCAGAAAAGGGTATCATAAACTTATCGATGCTCACAAAAAACTGATTGATGATGGATTTAAGCACAGTATTGTGATTGTTGGTAACGGTGAAGAGATGAAAAACCTGACAGAACAAATTCAGGCTAATAACGTACAGAATACCTTTATGCTATTGGGCAATAGGATGAATCCTTATCCTTACATAAAGAATGCAGATTACTTCATTCTTTCCTCCGAATCAGAGGCGTGGCCGCTAGTAGTGGCAGAAGCATTGATCCTTCAGACTCCTATTATCGCTACGGATACCGGAGATGTAGGAGTAATGATAAGAGATAAAGAAACCGGATACCTCATCAATTATGACACGAATGAAATGTATGAAGCCATGAAAACATTTCTGACAGATACTGAACTTATCGCTCATATCAGAAAAAACCTGGAAACCATAGAAGATCAATTTGATAATCAGAAGATTTTCAACACCGTTGAAGAGATCATCGAAAATCTTTATCAAAAATAATTACTGAGCAGAGTACCCGCCGTCTACTACCAAATTAGAACCTGTGATCCATCTTGCAGCATCAGAAAGCAGGAAGATACAAGCATTCGCCACATCTTCGGGTTTTCCGATTCCAAGTGGATGCTTTTTAAGGATTTCCTCAGCAGCAGCTTCCCCAATATTTTCAAACATTTTTTCCAAGATTGGAGTATTGACCATGGCAGGGCTGATACTATTTACCCGTATATTGCTTCTGGAAAGTTCCATAGCCATAGAACGTGCTCCTGAAATAACAGCTCCTTTACTGGAAGAATAAGCAGCTTTCCCAATTTCTCCCACCATACCTGCTACGGAAGAAATAAATACAAAACTAGCTGTTTCGGTCTTGTATTTTTTAAGGGATAAAATCTTGGCAATTTCAAATCCGGCAATAACATTCACGGCAAAAATATCGTGATATAGCTGCGGGGTATGTTTTTTAAGCGGCAATGTCTTTTCAACACCTGCACAGTGAATAAAGCCTGAGACCTTACCCAATACCGAAACTTTTTCAGCGATCAGCTCTTCAAGGTTCTCACACTGAGCAATATCAGCAATGATAGTTTCTACTTGAGTATCCTGAGCCAGCATAGAGACTGTTTTCTGTAGCTCTTCTTCATTCCTTGCAATAAGGATGAGATTTGCCCCACTCTTGCTGCATTCTACAGAACAGCTTCTCCCGATCCCGGAAGAAGCCCCTGTAATAAGAATAATTTTATCTTTTAATGAAAACTGATTCATTAATCTTCAAAGTTTTCTTTACCAATAAGATCTCTTAGATCTGAAACCGTTTCAATGTCTTTAAAATGTTTTGTATCAACTTTTTTATTGAAATTTTCGTCTACAAAAGCGATAACGGAAAGTAAGCTGATAGAGTCATAGCTTTCTAATGCTTTCAGATTCGTATCTAATGTAAGCGTTTCATCTTCTTCTAATTCTTCTTGTAATTTTTCCAAAAAAACGGATGTCTTCATATATTTTTTATTTATGATGTTATAATTAAATTTCCAATATCGTTGCTCCCCAGGAATATCCTACTCCAAAACCTGCCAGTAAAACCTTATCTCCTTCTTTCAACATTCCTTTATCCATCATATTTTTCAGAGCAATTGGAATGGTTGCAGAGACGGTATTTCCTGTTTTTTCCATATCAATATAGAACTTTTCTGTCGGGATTTTGGTCTTTTTTCTCAAATAGTTCAGCATGAACGAGTTGGCCTGATGAAAAACAAAGTGATCAATATCTTCCATCGTTAATCCATTCACTTCCATTGTTTCTTTTACCAGTCCCGGAATATTTTCAATCGTAAAATTGAAGATTTCGGGGCCGTTCATATAAAGGTTTTCCGGTGCAAATTCATTTTCTGAGTTCAGTTCAAAATCAGTTCTGAATGCTCCTTTTTTAACAATAAGATTTTCAGCGCCACTACCGTCTGTTCCCAGGCAGAATTTATAATCATGTCCTGTTTCTGATTTTTCAATGATTGCAGAAGCAGAGGCATCCCCGAATATACTTCGGTTTCCTTTATCTTTAGGGTTAATATGTTTGGTATAAGTTTCTGAAGTAACCAATAAAATATGTTCTGCAATTCCTGCAGCGATCAATCCTTTAGCAAATGCTAATCCATATACGAATCCTGAACATCCAAGATTAAAATCCATAGCACCGATATTCTTTCTCAAACCAAGTTTATCTTGCAAAATACAGGCTGTTGTGGGAAGGAAATAATCAGGGCTTTGGGTACAGAAGAGAATAAAGTCTATTTTATTTCTGTCATAGTTCTCAAATATTTTTTCGGACGATCTCACGGCAAGATCCAGTACTGTTTCGTTTTCTGATGAAATGTGGCGTTGTGTGATACCTACTTTCTCCTGGATTCTTTCGGAACTCCATTCAGGGAACTCTTTTTCCAAATCCTCGTTGGTAAGCACCAGCTCCGGCAAATAATATTCTATTTTGGAAACTTTTATCATATAAATTCTTTTTCTTTGCAAAAGTAAAAAACAAATTTACAATAATGATCTTCATATACCGAATAGTACTGAAAATACATTCTACCTACCATACCTTTTTAAATAAGGCGAGTTTGGAGGTGGCAAAATATCGTGGTATGAAAGTAGGGAAAAATTTCAATATGCCTGACAAAATTTATTTTGGTACAGAGCCTTATCTTATTGAAATTGGTCATGATGTCAATATAGCTGCCGGAGTAAGATTCGTTAACCATGGTGGTACAACTACTCTTCTGAGAAAACTTCCCGGATATGAGGATGCCAGAATTATGGGTCGAATTAAAATCGGAAATAATTGTACCATAGGAATCAACTGTGTTATTACGCAGGATGTACAGATTGGGAACAACTGCATCCTTGGAGCAAACTCTGTTTTATCTCAATCGATGCCTGATAATACTGTATTTATCGGCAATCCCGCTCAGTTTCTTTGTACCATTGAGGATTATGGTGATATTGTTTTGAAAAATAATCCTGATTACCCAAGAGAGCTTGAAAAAGACCGTAAAAAGCTTGATGAATATATCAAAGCAAACCTTCCTCATAAATACAAGAAAGCAAGAAGGATCAAATAAACCTGTCTTCTGAAATAAGATATGCTGTCTTTTTATTAGCATTACAATTTTCCACTACCCATCATTCCGGTATACTTCCTTCAAAATATCCTTTGTTTAACAATATTTTATATTCTTTCTGGACTGAAGCTTCGTTTTTTTTATATTTTTGTAAGGCATCCCAAAAAAATCTTTGGAGTGCATAACAGAAAATCTTTACTAAAAAATTGTTTTTTTATTGATCATGAAACATCCGGTAATTATTTTTTTGTGGAATATAAAGACCTCTGAATGAAAAAAAAGATTCTTATACGCATTGGATCCCTCCGCCATGGTGGTGCAGAAAAAGTTTTAGTAAATTTTCTTAAAAACCTTCCTGAAGACAAATATGAAGTTGATTTATTGATCAATCTCTATACAGGAATGTACATCAAGGAAGTTCCATCATGGGTAAATTTACATTATCTTTTGAAAGGAGAAATGATCACCACCAACAAACCTCATGAAATTCCGGTAAAAGCATTCAGAGTCCTTTATCAGAAAATGTTTCTGTGGTTCCCTTTCCTTCTCTATACATTTGTACTAAAGAATAAAAAATACGACGTAGAAATAGCAGCTATTCATGGAATGTACAAAGAACTGCTATCCAGCCCACAAAAGGATTCTAAAAAAATCATCTGGATTCAGAATGATATTTTTAACCTAAAAGAATATACTCCGGATGTCATCAGACAACTTTTTAAGTTTGACAGAATACTTGTTATCTCCAATAAACTGAAAGAAGAAATGCAGAAGCTGGCACATGATGACCGAGAAAAACAGGCTGTTGTTAAAATATTCAATCCTATCGATTCACAAGACACTCTGCAAAAGGCTGAAATTGAGATTAATGATTATCCCTTTTCTAAAGATCTTCCAACCTTTGTAACCATAGGTACGGTATATCCCCAAAAGGGTTATGATAGGCTTCTGGATGTTCATAAAAAATTAATGGATGAGGGACTGAACCATCAAATCATTATTATCGGTGATGGGTTTGATTTTGAAAATATCCAGACAAAGCTTCATCAACTTGGGCTTCAGGAGACGGTAAAAATGCTTGGCTTTAGAAGCAATCCTTATCCTTATCTTAAAAAATCAGACTTTTATGTAATGTCCTCCCGACATGAAGGATTTCCTACCATTATTGCTGAAGCACTTATTTTGAATAAACCTGTTGTTTCTACTGATGTTTCAGGAATAAAAGATCTGCTTCAGGATGGGAAACTAGGTATTATTACTCCCAATTCAGAAGACGGAATTTATGAAGGAATGAAAAAATTCCTTACCAATAGAGATCTTGCCGGACAATACGAGAAGGAAATAGCACAAACAGATCTACCGTTTGTACTTGACAAATCGGTGGCTCATCTTCAGGAAATTATTGATCATGTATAAGATATTGTACTATGCCAGAGTATACAACGATACAGAAAGATTTTTATAGAGAAAGCGGACAATGGCTTTCTACTTTTGAGATTTGGAAAAAATGCATTAATCCTAATCTTCATTATCTCTACATTTTCAGGAAAGCTCAGAAATATCAGAAAAAAACTATTTCGGGGCTATTTTGGAAATTTGTTTTAAGGCATTACCAGATAAAATATGGCTTCCAGATCTATCCTGAAACTCAAATTGGGGAAGGATTGTATCTGGGACATTGGGGAGCCTTGGTCATTAATCCTAAAACTAAAATCGGTAAAAACTGTAATATTGCACAGGGTGTCACTATTGGACAGCAAAACCGGGGGAAAAACGAAGGCTATCCTGTTATCGGAAATGAAGTATGGATAGGCCCTAACGCGGTTATTGTTGGCAATGTGAATATAGGAGATAACGTACTAATTGCTCCCAATGCATACGTCAATTTTGATGTACCCGAAAACTCTATGGTCATGGGAAATCCAGGTAAAGTATATCCTAGCTTAGAAGCCACGTACGGCTACATTAACAACAAAGTTCTTTAACTGGCTTCAATTTTTTTATTAATAAGATAAGCTGCCAACAAATTGGGAAGCCAACATAGCCATGCTACCACAAGATAAGAGGTATCTGAATCTTGGGTAATACTTTTTAGCAAGGGATACCAAAGTCGTAGTGTTACCGCAGCAAAGGTACACGCATAACTATAAATCATAAGTTGTCTATGCATCACCACATTTCCTTTTCGAATTTGAATAACTGCCGACAACGTAGTGATGAACCATACCAATCCCAGAGTGATAAATCCTATGGATGATATCATTCCTCCATTAGCATATATTCCCATATAGATTGCAGCAACCGAGCTTATCAATACAGAAAAGACATAGGATTTCCCGATGATCCGATGAAGTTTCAGGTGCTTATTTCGAAACTGATTGCCAAACTGACGCCAGCCAATAAAGAGAGAGACTCCACCAAAAAAAATGTGTAAAAAAAAAGCAAGTTTCCAGATTTGGTTTTGGAGAACTTCCGAAGATTTAGATCCTAGAAAAGTGTATTTGTGTTCAACGAAAACATAAATTAAAGGATACAGCCCTATTATCAATGCAAGAATACAGATAAGAACAAATAAGAATTGTTTCATAAGATTGTTCAATTTCTTGCAAAAATGCGGCAAAAAAACAACTCAACTATTCCAAAATGAAAGGTGGAACATATTACAAAACACTATACAACAAACACTTAGAAAAAAAACCCTATTCTATATCAGAATTCAGACTCTTTAAAAACTCTCTTGGTGAACAATCCATATATTTTTTAAAACTCCGGTTAAATGAAGTCTTAGAATTGAACCCACTTTCCAATGCCAGAGAAAGAATTGTATATTTTTGATTTTCGGGAAGTACAGCAATTCTTTTAAACTCTTCAATCCGTTGTCGGTTGATATAATCATAAAAATTTTTCCCTTCCACTGAATTAATCACCTGAGATAATATATTAGGATGCACATCTAGGACTTTTGCTACATGGTTTAGATTCAGTTCTGGATTTGTATACAATTTCTCATGCTCCATCTTATCAATAAGCTTATGATAAATAGCTTGGATCACATCGTCTCCCGGAGAATTCTTCTGATACTTTATCACTTCATTATCAGAACTCTTCTCCTCCGGAACATTTTCTAAAGCAGATAAATCTAAAATACCTACACGGCTGATTCCAAAGTAAGCAGCTACCAGAATAAACAGAACAACCATGGAAAAAATAAGGATATCATTTCTTAAGATAACGGCAATCCAGATGAAGGCAATTCCGGTAATTAAATAGTATAACCAATTCAGATTAATTTTTTCAATATTAGAGTATTGGTCAGATATTTTCTGCTTATATTTTCTAATAGCTAGTAGGCTAAGGCTTACATACAATACACCCGAAAGATTCATTAAAAATTTGAGTACATCACTTAATGTTTCATATCCCTTCCCTTTATTCTGGTAAACCATCATTCTCTCGTGGGGAGACAGCATTAAAAATTGAAACAAAATCATAAAGATCATCAGAACAGGAATCCAATGTAACAGCCAAACCTTTTTACCCAGATTTCTACCTGTTGCTGATAAGATATACAAATATAGCATAGGCCCATGCAAGAAGGGAAAAATCAGTTCATATCCAATAAGGCAAGGGTATTTTAAATATCCCCCAGAACGCAATAACACGAAAAAAATCAGATGAACTCCGATAATCAAAAACCAAATTGCCACAAGAAAATCTTGTGTTTTCTTCTTCCGTTTTCCCAATATCAGAAAAGATGAAAAAAAGGCAATAAAAACTCCTGCCCAATACAATATTCCCAAGTCAAAATCAGCCATTCAAACTATAAAATTAAAATCAGGGATTTAAATTATTCATTTTTTCCACAGTAATGACTATTTATTTTTAATAGGTTATCTGCTTTCTTTGGAGAATGCAAAAATTTAAAAATATTTTAATCTTCAGAGTCTATTTTATGATTTTTACTTTGTAATTTTAGCTTAGTTTTTTAAACGTTTGGATTATTGAGAAGCCTTCATTCACTATAAAGCAAAGTATATAGGGATATTAGATATGATTTTAAGCATATTTTAATATTAAACTTTGTTAAAAGTGGATAGTTTTTCTGCAAAAAGTATATTTTTGCATAATTATTGATTCGGTCTATTGATTTCGAAAATAATTTAAACGAAATAAATAATTATAAACCTTTTTTAAAAAAATTTAAAATTATGTCACAATCGTACGAAGTTATTTTCGAGAACAATAGAAAATGGGTAGAATCTAAAATTGCACAAGACCCCAACTTCTTTCATGATCTGGCAAAAACTCAACACCCTGATTATCTTTATATAGGATGTTCAGACAGTAGAGCTACAGCGGAAGAATTGATGGGTGCAAAACCGGGAGAAGTATTTGTTCACAGAAACATCGCCAATGTTGTCAATACTTTAGATATGAGTTCCACAGCAGTTATTCAATATGCTGTAGAGCATCTTAAAGTAAAACACATTATCGTATGTGGGCATTACAATTGCGGGGGTGTAAAAGCAGCGATGACGCCTCAGGATTTAGGATTATTGAATCCTTGGTTGAGAAATATTCGTGATGTTTACAGATTACACCAAGCAGAGCTTGATTCTATCGAAGATGAAAATAAGCGCTATGACAGGCTTGTTGAGCTTAATGTTCAGGAACAATGCATCAACGTAATTAAAATGGCTTGTGTACAGGAAAGGTATATTTTAGAAGAACAACCTATTGTACATGGCTGGGTATTTGACCTTAGAACAGGTAAAATCATTGATCTAGAGATTGACTTTGAGAAAACTCTAAAAGACATCCAAAAGATCTACAACCTTACCGGTTCCGATTGGGTAATGAGCAGAAAGACTAAATAGTCTTTCCAAAAAAGAATGTAAAATGAAATTCTGGAGTATTATTGTATTAACGTTTTTTCTGAATTTTACAGCGCTGCCAAGCATTGCTGCGGTGGCAGGCTGGGACATTCTTAGAACGAATATAATAATCAATGAAGAAGAGCCGCATTCTCACCCTTCATCCTTTATTGTGTATGAAAAGACAATTCCAAAACCTTTGGATGTTTTCGACTATCTGAAGTTTTCTGAGCCTGCACCTCAGTCTATGTCTTTTGTACTGGTAGATGATTCTTTTCATCTATCCCCTTTACTTACCATATTTTCTCCGCCTCCGGAAGCTTAATTTTAAAGTAGTAGTTAGATTTTTTTATAGTTATTCATACCTTTTTCAGGTACTGAGTAAGCTGTTTATGCTTTAAAATTAATTTTCCAATCTTTTATAATTGATTATTTAAGAATAAATAAATCGGTTATAATATTTTCAAAAATATCATGAAAAAAACATCATTATTAGGAGGAATCAAGGAGAATTTCCCTTCCGGGCTCGTTGTATTCTTAGTAGCACTACCTTTGTGCTTAGGGATCGCTTTAGCATCTGGAGCACCACCATTGTCTGGAGTTATTGCCGGAATCGTAGGGGGTCTTGTGGTAGGATTTCTTAGTAATTCAAACATATCAGTTTCCGGGCCTGCTGCAGGTCTTACTGCTATTGTATTGACTGCCATTACCGACCTTGGAGCATTTGAACTGTTCTTATGTGCCGGAATCATTGCAGGTCTTATTCAATTGGTCTTAGGTTTTGTAAAAGCAGGTAGTATTTCCAATTATTTTCCCAATAACGTTATTGAAGGAATGTTGGCTGCCATAGGTATCATTATTATTTTAAAACAAATTCCCCATGCATTGGGATTCGATAAAGATTACGAAGGGAATCAGTCTCTTTTTAGTAACGGATTGAATTTTGGATATTTTACAGAACTCTTTGGAGCCATTCACATTGGAGCTATTATTGTCACACTAGTCTCTGTGGGAATCCTTATTGCCTGGGATAAAATTCCGGCTCTTAAAAGAATGAAAATGCTTCCAGGAGCATTAGTCGCAGTAGTGATCGGAATATTGTTAAATGAAATGTTCAAATTATCAGGAAGTGCTTTAGCTATTGGTACAGAACATTTGGTATCACTACCCGTTCCCAAATCACTGGATGATTTTAAGAATCTGATTACAATGCCGGATTTCGGAGGATTTACCAATCCTAAAGTATGGATCGTAGGAGCCACTATTGCCATTGTAGCTTCTATCGAAACATTACTTTGTATTGAGGCCTCAGACAGATTAGATAAGCAAAGAAGAATTACTGACACTAACCTTGAGCTTAAAGCGCAGGGAATTGGAAACCTGATAAGTTCGTTTATCGGTGGACTTCCTATGACGTCTGTAGTAGTAAGAAGTTCTGCGAATGCAAGCGCCGGAGCAACGTCTAAATCATCAGCAATGATCCACGGTGTTCTTTTGTTAGTATGTGTACTTACGATTCCATTCATTCTGAATCTGATCCCATTGGCAACCCTTGCTGCTGTATTGATCCTGGTAGGATATAAACTGGCGAAACCTGCTACCTTCAAACATTTCTGGCATCTTGGAAAATTCCAGTTTGTACCATTTGTTGCAACTGTTGTAGCTGTTGTAGCCACCGACCTGTTAAAAGGAGTAGGAATTGGTCTTGCCATTTCTGTATTCTATATCCTTCAGGGAAATATGAAAAGAGCTTATTATCTGAGCAGAGAGAAACTGGATGATGCGGATGGGATCAAAATAAAGCTGGCTGAAGAAGTTTCATTCTTAAACAAAGCCGCCATTAAAAAAACACTAAAAAACATAAAATCTAACTCTACGGTAATTATCGATGCAAGAGAAACTTCATACATCACAACAGATGTACTGGAAATGATTCAGGATTTTGCCAATATCCGTGCAAAAGAAGAAGATATCAATGTAGAACTTCTAGGCTTTAAAACATCATACAAAGATTATGAAAGAAGCCAGGATTCTCACATTTTGATTACTCACAAAAGAGCTATGTAAGCTCAAAACAATTATTTTAAACTTAACAATTCAACAAACAATTAAAATTATATGAAAGCACATACATACGAAACTCAGTCTACCATTACTCCTGAAAAAGCATTAGAATTTTTAAAGGAAGGAAACCAAAGGTTCGTTAATAATCTTAAAGCCAACAGAGACCTTTTGGAGCAGGTAAATGCAACCCGCGAAGGACAATGGCCTTTTGCAGTAGTGTTAAGCTGTATAGACAGCCGCACTTCTGCAGAATTGATTTTCGACCAGGGATTGGGAGATGTTTTCAGTATCAGAATTGCCGGTAATTTTGTAAACCAGGATATCCTTGGTTCTATGGAATTTGGCTGTAACGTAGCAGGTTCTAAACTCATCGTAGTGTTAGGACATACTAAATGCGGAGCTCTGAAAGGAGGTCTTGATGCAGCACAAATTGAAGGAATGGGAATGGATAACCTAAACCACCTTATCAATCATTTTGACCCAATTATCAATGAAGTAATTGAAGAAAATGAAGAACGTTCATCAAAAAACAGTTCTCTTTTAGAAAGACTTAACCACCAGAATGTAAAAAGTGCCATCGAAGACATTCGTAAACAAAGTTCAACCCTTAAAAGACTTGAAGAAGAAGGTAAAATTAAGATCGTTGGAGCTAACTATGATGTTGAAACAGGTGCCGTAAACTGGTTATAAAATAATCAAGAACCCTATTTAGCTATTTACTAAAAAATAGCTCAGATAAATTGATTGGAAATTAATTTAAATGCATAACAGAAGGCCATCGGACATCCGATGGCCTTTATTTTATAAAACCGAAATAATGCAACAGTAATCTACTTCCCATTAAATCCGGACATTGTATTACTAATTCCTGCAAATACAAAGGAAAGACTGGCTTTAGAAAAAGTTTCTATCCTTTCCTTAAGCTTCTCAGTTTCCTCTTCATTCCATGTTCCTAATACGTAATCTACCTGGCGTCCTGCAGTAAAATCCGCTGAAATACCAAAACGAAGCCTTGCATAATTCTGGGTTTGCAATACCTCATTAATATTCTTAAGCCCATTGTGGCCAGCATCAGAGCCTTTACCTTTCATTCTTAAAGTTCCGAAAGGTAATGCTAAATCGTCCGTTACAATGAGTACATTTTCTAAAGGAATATTTTCTTTCTGCATCCAGTATCTCACTGCATTCCCTGATAAATTCATATAGGTATCCGGTTTAAGAACAAAAACTTTCCTCCCTTTATACTTCCCTTCTGCCATCCAGCCAAAATTAGCAGTATTAAATGATGCATCAAGTGTTTCTGCTATTTTCTCAGCAATTTTAAAGCCTATATTGTGTCGTGTATTTTCATATTCTGAGCCTTTATTTCCAAGCCCAACGATTAAATATTTCATCAGAAATTTTTTGCAAAATTAAGGCATAAAAAATAAAAAACTCAACCTTAGGAAGATTGAGTTTAAATATTGTTAAAAAACTATTCTATTGTGGTTTATAAATATAGTTGATTCCATATCCTTTTGTCATGTAAGTTTGCGGATCATATACATAATTTGTACTCTGTACAATAGGTACCGGAATAGGTACTGTAATATCTGTTACCGACCATCTCTTAGGATTATTAGGAGATAGAATTAAACTTTCTTTATCATTACGTGCAGTAGATAACAGCCTTGAAATTTTATACGTATTTGGCAATAATGTAAAAGGGCTGATCTGTTGGTCATAAGCATAATACTCATAGCTGTATTTTTCAGTAGGAGTTCCGAAGACATCTGGATTATTAGATGTTATTGGGCCATACACTCTAAGCACTTTAGACACATTATCTCCTGCATAGGTATAATCTGTTTTTGAATAGTCTGTATACTTAATTTGAGCACCTCCTTTTTCTAGTCCCTTTATCATAGTGATCGTTTCCAGTTTTGAGCTTCCCGTATTGTATGTTAAAGTATAAATATATCTTTCTTCAGCCAATAAAGTTTGTGGACCTGGTTTAGTAGAAGGCGGAACCGGTGCTGGTCTTCTGAAAACAGAACGTGTTTCAGAAATTGATTGCAATCTGCTATTATTCCCATAATTGAATTGACGGTTATAAGATATACTGTCTTTATCCAGTTTACCATTTCCGTCAAGATCAAGAAAACCTCTAAAATTAATCTGACTGATTCTATCACCACTATACATGATATCTGTAATAGAAGCGCTATCTGTGATCACTTTGCTTACAAGCAGCCCGCTATACTGATATTCTGCAATGGTGCCTTTATCTGTAATTTCTTTATATAAAGCTCTTGGACCACTCAGTCCTTCTGTATTATTCAGATCCAAAAGGGGATTCCCATCTTCATCCAATAAATCTTTGCAGGAATGTATTGAAGAAAAGCCTGCAATTAATAAGATAATATAGAAAATTTGTTTCATTTCCTGGTAATTGATTATTTTTTGACAAATATAATTTTTTTTTGCAAAGAAATTATATGATTATTTATATTCTGATAAGATTAACAATAAAAGTCTGCCTATAATTTTTATAGGTAAACATCAGATTTTGAGACTTGTCATCAAAATTTGATCTGTTTTCGAAGTTTTTGTCCTGTATAAGATGAAGCCAGCAGCCCGGAAGGAGTAATACCAGCGAATACTTTAAGAAAATAGTTTTTTACCATATATTTTTAATTTGTTCAAATATAATTCAATTTTACACAATACAGAGTATTCAAACCTGTAAATTCACAAAGAATATAGCAAATAAATAAAAAAATCTAAAAACATAACGTTTTTAGATTCCTATTTATTATATCGATATGAAAATTAATAAGGTTGCAATACAGATGTAGTTAAAACAGATTGAGCCATATCAGCATTAAGCGCTGCAGTATCTACTGCTGTACCTATTCCAAGTGCATTATTATTCAACGTTCTGTTTGTGCAGGCTACTTTACCGAATATTTGTTTTTTTGGGTAAGATTCTCAAGTGTTGCATTAAGATTAAAGATCTTATAAGCCCCACTATCACCCTGCAATACGTCAGCTCTTACTGCTTTCAGTTTATTATCTACAAATACACCACAGGCAAAACCTGCAGAAGATGTACCATTATTCGCTTTTTGAGCAGTAGTTTGAAATGAAAATGTTACTTTATTGATCGCATTTGTTACAGAAAAAGTATCCACAGCTTGAGGGATCACGGTCCAGCTGCTCGTCAAATCATCATTTTCATTGTATGGTACAGGGTTCCCATTACTATAAAATGCAACTCCTGTTTGATCTGCAACCGTATTAATAGAAAACAGAGACATACTTCCCTGTCCATCAGCTATTTTAATATTTTTCCAGTCATTTGCTGGCATTGTCGAATTATTATGAAAGATATCTCCACTATTACCTGCAGATCCTTTCAAAAGATCAGTACCATTAGTTCTTAGTTCTTTTCTTACATTGATATCTCCATTTACATCTAACTTATTAACAGGATTTGGAGTATTAATACCTATCTGCGCTTCCATAAGTCCAATAATTAATAAAAATTGAACAAAAAATATTTTTTTCATAGTTGGTTTTTACTTTATAATCGTGTTAAACACTTGTGGAATCTCATATACATCTACTTTCAAAGATGATTGAGTAATAAAGCTATTAAGGTTGGTACTTGTATTTGTTCCTATAGCCAATTTTCTGTTTTGGGCATCTCCATAGGATGAAATTCTTGAGCATCCTACACTCACCATATGCTCTCCTTTGGAAAGATTGGTAATCATTCCGATTTGATTATGGGTAAGGAAGGTATACTGTGCACTACTTGCTTTCAGATTATTCTGTCTCAAACTGATCAGTTTATCATCTACAAAAATACCGCAGGCATAATCTATTGAGGTATCAGGATTTCCATTGGCAGCAAAATTGGCTTGCACTACCGTCTCAAACTGAAAATACGCCTTGCTTTCAGTACTGAAAACCTGGATTTTCTGAGACAGACCTGTAATTTTTTTAAATGCAGTAAGAGTAGAAAAATCAGCTCCTTTCACAAAAGCTGCTGCTTTACCCGTATTCGTTGATGGAGGTTGCTCACTAAATGTAAAATCAACCCCAACTTTGTCTGAAAAGGAGTTATTAAAGATCAAATAAAATTTATTCGGTTCATATTCAGGAATACGAAGAGTTTTCCAAATAGGAGCATATCCTTCCCCTTGAGAAACTAATAACTGGTCATTATTTCCTAAAGAAAGGCTATTATCTGTAGCGTCAAGTACAGCAATTTTTTCCCTTAAATTTAGGTCTCCGTTTACATCTAGCTTTGCTTTTGGAGATTCAGTATTAATACCCACTTGGGCAGAAAGCATCAGTCCCGAGGCAAGAAATAAAGTCGATAATATATTTTTCATCAGTTCGTCTTAATTGGATTTATAAGTTACATACTCAATGACATCAATCTTCATATTAGATTCTAATGTAAATGCATTGGACGCTCCATTAGAACTTTGAACATCACGACCTATAGCAAATTGAGAATTCACATTTGAGGTACTGATCTTTCTGCATGCAATTTCAAGATTCTGTACTCCAACAGGAACGTTAAGCTCCGTATAATTAAGAGTAAAAATATAATCCTGAATTCCTGCTTTCCCACTATTATTAGTGGAAGCTACTCTATCAGGACGCATCGCTACCAGTCTATCATTTCTAAAAACAGCGCACGCAAAACGAATATTTTCTGAAGTAGTAGATTGGGGAGCTTTCATTTCAATTCCGGTCTGGAACTGATAAGTAAGCCTGTTTTTACCATTTTTAATAGTAAATGTATTTTTAAGACCATCAATTTTCACCCATTTACCTTTAGAAGTGTCATTGATGTCATCTCCAACACTATTTCTAGCAACACCATCACCCTTAACAGTGTTAGAAAGCCCTGTAATTCCTACCTGATCAGATGATAAATACGAATTGATCAGTTATACTGACCTTCTTCCATAAAAGTAAGAGTTAATGATTTCCAAACAGGAGCTTTTCCTTCTCCCTGGGATACTAATACCTGTCCATTAAGACCTGCATTTCCCGTTGTAGTAGAAGTTCCCCCCACTCTAAGTTCTCTTCTCAAAGTAGTTTTTCCATTCACATCGAGCATTGATTTTGGCTTTGTGGTCCCGATTCCCACCTGTGCGTTGGCATAGAAAGATAGAAGTCCAACTACACAACTAAAAATAATTTTTTTCATAATAAGGACTGCAAATGTACAAATTACGAATCGAAAAAATCCCGGGCACAACAGTTAAACCTATAGAAATAAACACATTACACGATAGAATTATTTATATAAAAAAGTAGAATTATTTCTACATTTATATTTTTTTTAAAAGAGATTAAAATATAAAAAACGTATAAACCACTTATGCACCGCAGTTTACTCAATAGTATTTTCTCATTAAGAAGTGACTTCAGACATGCTTAAATAAGGGTAATTCTCTTAAAAAGGAATATTACAAGCAAAAAACATGATAACAATCATAAAAAAACCATGTAAAAATTTACTTTTTTACATGGTTTAAGCATTATTTACAGAAACTTATTAATTTTTATAGACTATGTTTTAATTATGCTCAATGATAGCTTTTAATAGAATATTTACCTCATCTACGTTTTTCACTCTTTCTTTTCTCATCATCAATTGATTTCCTTCCTTACCGGATTTCTCCTTAAGCTGTGCTTCGGCAGGATTTCTTGTCAAATAATTAATAATATGTCTGAATCTGTCAGTCTGATAGAATTTATCCTGAGGATTACTTGGGAAGTAGCCTAAAAAGACCCCATTTTTCATCACAATTTTATCAAAACCAATATCTGCAGCTAGCCATTTTAAAGAAACACTTTTCAATAAATTGACTGCTTCTTTCGGCAATGCACCGAATCTATCTATCAATTCAAGTTCAAACTGATGAAGATCTTTTTCATTATTGATCTCAGCTATTTTTTGATACAGCAACAATCTTTCTTCCGTATTGGAAATATAGAAATCGGGAAGCATTAATTCAAGATCTGTATCAATGTTGACATCTTTTACAGATTTGAAAAGCTTTTGCCTATCTTCTTCATTATCAAATAGATTTTCGAAATCAACATCATCTTTCAATTCTTCAAGCGCTTCCTGCATCAGTTTCTGATAGGTTTCAAATCCCATCTCATTGATAAAACCACTTTGTTCTGCTCCCAACAAATCTCCAGCACCCCGAATCTCAAGATCCTTCATTGCAATCTGAAAACCACTCCCTAAATCAGAGAATTGTTCAATGGCTTCCAATCTCTTTCTGGCATCAGAAGTCATCATATCATAAGGAGGAGTGATTAAATAACAGAAAGCTTTTCTGTTACTTCGCCCTACCCTTCCTCTCATCTGGTGAAGGTCTGCCATTCCAAATCGTTGAGCATCATTAATAAAAATGGTATTTGCATTCGGAACATCTACTCCACTTTCTACAATAGTGGTAGAAACAAGTACATCATACTTCCCTTCCATGAAATCCAGAACGTTCTTTTCCAATTGCTTCCCTTCCATCTGACCATGCCCTGTGATGACTCTGGCATCTGGAACCAGACGCTGAATAAGCCCGGCAATATCTTTAAGGTTTTCAATTCTGTTATTGATAAAATACACTTGTCCGTCTCTCTGAATTTCATAGGAAATAGCATCACGAATTATTTCTTCGTTGAATCCTACCAACTGTGTATCTACCGGCTGTCTGTTGGGTGGTGGGGTTTTAATTACTGATAAATCCCTTGCTGCCATCAATGAGAACTGCAATGTTCTCGGAATTGGGGTTGCGGTCAGTGTAAGAGTATCCACATTATTTTTCAGCGTCTTTAGCTTATCCTTCACAGAAACACCAAACTTATGTTCTTCATCAATAATTAATAATCCAAGATCTTTAAATTTAACGGAACTGCTCGCCAACTGATGGGTTCCAATAATGATATCTACTTTACCATTCTTAAGGTTGTCCAGAGTTTCAGACTTTTGCTTAGCTGTCCTGAATCTATTGACATAAGAAACATTGACTGGAAAATCTTTAAGCCTTTCCTTAAAACTTCTATAGTGTTGAAATGCCAAAATAGTAGTAGGAACAAGCACGGCTACCTGCTTCCCATCTGTTGCAGCTTTAAATGCAGCACGGATTGCTACTTCCGTTTTCCCGAAACCTACATCTCCACAAACCAGACGATCCATTACGGTATCCGCTTCCATATCTTTTTTCACATCTACAGTAGCTTTTTCCTGATCCGGAGTGTCTTCATAAATAAAGCTTGCCTCCAGCTCATTCTGCAGATAAGAATCTGGGGTATAAGCAAATCCTTTTGCCGTTTTTCTTTGAGCGTATAATTGAATAAGGTCAAATACAATCTGTTTTACCTTAGCTTTGGTTTTCTGTTTTAGAGATTTCCATGTTGGAGAACCTAGCTTACTCAAAACAATTTCTCTTCCATCCGGCCCATTATATTTTGATATTTTATGTAACGAATGAATACTTACATATAATAAATCACCGTTTTTATAGGTCAGTTTAAAACATTCCTGAATTTTCCCATCATTATTTACCTTCACCAATCCCATAAACTTCCCGATTCCATGATCGATATGAGCAATATAATCCCCAATTTTCAAGGACATCAGATCTTTCAAAGTAAGCTGTTCTGATTTTGCAAAGGTATTTTTAGCTTTATATCTCTGATAACGATCAAAAATCTGATGATCAGTATATACTAACAGTTTGTGTCCATTATCTACAAATCCTTCATGCAGTTCAGATTTAAAACTTTTAAAAGGAAGCTCATGTTCAAGCTCTTCAAAAATAGACTCCAGTCTTTCTTTTTGTTTTTCCGTTGAAAAGGAAATCCACGTATCGAATCCGTCTTTCTGTTTTTCCTCAATATCTTCGATCAAGAGTTCGAAGTTTTTATGGAAAGAAGGTTGTGGAAGCTGTTCCATTTTAATTTCAGCAATTTCTTTCACTCCTTCCAGGACTATATTTCCGAAATCAACCGTTTTAAATTTTTTATAATCAAATAAAAATTCCTGATCGGAAATAAAAAGTTCCTGTGGAGCTCTATGTGAAATATCTTTACTTAGCGTGTCATATTTTTCAAGGGATTTTTCATAGAATGATTTAATCTTCTGCATTCCCACCATCCCATTTTTAGAAATCACATAACTTTCTTTAGGCAATAATTGCAGTAATGAAACTCTGGTTCCCGTTACCGAAAAATTCATATTGGACACCAATTGAAAATCTTTCACTTTGTCTACTGAAAGCTGGGTTTCTATATCAAATGTCTTAATGCTTTCTACCTCATTTCCAAAAAAGGTAATCCTGTAAGGTTTTTCATAGGAATAAGAAAAGACATCTACAATCCCTCCTCTTACAGAAAACTCGCCAGGTTCTGAGACGAAATCGGTCTGTTGGAAATGGTAATGAGTAAGCAATTCGTCTACAAAATCAAAATCTAACTGATCTCCTACTTTTATATGATGAGAAATCGCTTTGAAATCTTCTTTCTTCAATACTTTTTCGGATAAAGCTCCTGAATAAGCAACAATAACCTTTGGAGATCTCCCTGAATTGATCTTATTCAGAACTTCTGTCCTTAGTACAAGATTCGCATTTTGTGTTTTCTCTACCTGATAAGGCTCAAGGTGAGTCGCCGGAAAATACAATACTTTATCTTTTCCAAGCAGATCTTCCATTTCGGTATTGGCATACAATGCATCCTCTTTATCATCTACCAGATAAAGAATATTTCTTTTCTGAACCAAAAAAAGTTCAGCGACAAAAACAGAAACGGAAGATCCCGCGCTTCCTTTCACGGCAATATGCTGACTATTTTCTAACTGAGTAAAAATTTCTTTCCCGAATTCTTTTTGCATCAGATTCGGAAGAAACTTTTCATTGATGGATTTTAACTGCATAAATAGTAATGGTATAAACGACAAAAGCGATTTCGGGAGTTTTCCGAAACCGTTTAAATACTTTACAAAGGTAAGGATATTTTTTCTCCGAGCCTAAAGAACAGGAACTTTCAGATTTAAAATGAACCACTTAGCTATTTAAATCTTAATTTTTTACTAATTTATTTAATTACCTGTTAAAAAAAAACAGATATTTTCTCATGGCATAGTGTTTGGGACTTTAAATCAACCAAACATTAAAAGTAGTATTATGAAAAAAGCAATGAAAATTTTAGGAGTTTTGATGCTGTTTGTTTTTACAGCATTATCTTTTTGGTCGTGCAGCAAGGATGACGACCCTGTAGACAATGACTTTTTTGCCGGAACCTATAAAGGAAGCGTATCGTATAATGATGGTGGCTCCACCAATACAAGTACTAACGACGGAAGTGTATTTGTAACGAAGATTGCCAGTGGCACAAAGTATAACTTTACCTTCTCAAACGGTATTCCAAGTCTAAACGGAGTAGAGTTTAGCCAACAAGGAGATCATACCTTAGTTATGGTGGGATCTACTGCGACATCTTATATTAGAATTGATAATAATACATTGAAAATTTTATACATCCAGGATGGCAAAACATGGACAGCCAACTGTACTCGTTAAACCATCTCTTATTGATGTAAAAGCCTGTTCTCCCAATCGGAAAGCAGGCTTTTTTTATTATTTAGAAAATTGCTTTAATTTTTTTTTAAGCTGTAATAAACTTTAGTTAAGTTTAAAAAACCAAAATTTCTAGCCTGCTTTTTGTATATCTTTATTCAACAAAAAATAAACAGTATTCCTATGAAAAAATTATTATCAGCAATGTCATTAATCTTAGGATTAGGCCTTGCTACTGCTCAGCAGACTGCTCCCGCTACAAGCACACCTCACGCTCCGGTTGTAAAAACTACTGCTAAAGCAGCTAAACCTGTAGAAGTAAAAGCAGCTAAGCCTATGGCGACTAAAACAGCTAAGCCAGCAGAGGTAAAACCAGCTCAACCAGCAGCTAAAATGAAAAAAGATGGTACTCCGGATAAGAGATACAAAGATAATAAGCATCTGAAAAAAGATGGTACTCCGGACAAGAGATACAAAGAAAACAAATAAAGCATAACATTAACATATAGTTGTTATTTTCATAATCAAATTTCGAGAAAAGCCGATGGATTCGTTTCATCGGTTTTTTTTATGCCATACCTGCTAAAAATGGTTCCACAATTCTTTACTTATTTATAAATTTGAAGCATGTTAAACTTCTTCAAGAAAAATGTGGCACTTATCTGGGCAAAAAAACATGTCCAAAAGGCGGAGGAATTCAAAAAAAACGCAGAAAAAAACCAAGAGGATCTATTGATTTCTCTTGTCAACACAGCTCAGAAAACTCTTTTTGGGCGAGAACATGATTTTGAAAACATCCGCTCTGTAAAGGATTTTCAGGAAAAAGTTCCTATTGCCGACTACGAAGATTTAAAACCATACATTGAAAGGGTAAAAAAAGGGCAGGGAAATATTCTTTGGACAGATACCCCTGAATATTTTGCCAAAACTTCAGGGACGACTTCTGGTTCAAAATACATTCCTATATCTAAGGAAGGAATGCCTTATCAGATTGCCGGAGCACAAAGTGCCCTATTTCATTATATCAGCAAAAAGAATAATGCAGATTTCGTGAATGGAAAAATGATCTTCTTACAGGGAAGTCCGGAATTAGAAGAAGTTTTTGGAATTAAAACCGGAAGACTCTCCGGAATTGTTGCCCATCACATTCCTAATTATCTTCAAAAAAACAGACTACCAAGTTGGGAAACCAATATCATGGAAGATTGGGAAGCTAAAGTAGATAAGATTGTTGAAGAAACGGAAAGTCAGAATATGACTTTAATTTCGGGAATACCTCCTTGGCTGATCATGTATTTTGAGAAACTAACAGAGAAACATGGAAAAAAGATAAAACAACTCTTTCCTAATTTGCAACTCCTTGTAACGGGTGGTGTAAATTATGAACCTTACCGTGATAAAATGGAAGATCTATTAGGCGGAAAGGTAGACATCATTCAAACTTTTCCTGCATCTGAAGGATTCTTTGCTTTTCAGGATGATTATACAAAAGAAGGACTTTTGTTACTTACCAATCATGGTATTTTCTATGAGTTTATTCCATTAGAAGAGTATGGAAAACCCAATGCCAGAAGATTACCATTAAAAGAAATTGAGCTTAATAAGGACTATGCATTGATTCTTACCACCAATTCCGGGTTGTGGGCTTACTCCATCGGCGATGTTGTCAGGTTTATTGATAAAAAACCATATCGAGTTTTGGTAAGCGGAAGAACGAAACATTTCACTTCTGCATTTGGAGAACATGTAATTGCGTTCGAAGTAGAGGAAGCCTTGAAAGCAACTCTTGAAAAATATCCTGCCCAAATTACAGAATTCCATCTTGCTCCACAGGTAAACCCAACAGAAGGACTTCCTTATCATGAATGGCTGATTGAATTTGAAAAAGATCCTGAAAATTTGGAAACCTTCAGAAATGAGCTGGATCAGCAGCTTAGAAATAAGAATACATATTATGATGATCTGATTTCCGGAAATATTTTACAAAAGCTTCATATCACTAGACTTAAGAAGAATGCGTTCCATGAATATGCAAAATCTCAGGGAAAACTAGGTGGTCAAAATAAGACCCCAAGATTGGCTAACGACAGAAATATCGCAGATTTATTAGAAATTTACAAACTTTAAAGATATTTTTTCAATTCCGAAAACGTATATTCGAAAAAAATTATAAATTTGAAAAACTAAACGAAAATAATGAAAGCATCTGTACTGTTGAAATCATCTTTATTAACGTCTTTATTTGTGATTACCTCTTGCGCTACAACAAAATATAGCGAAGATATTTCAAAAAATAATTATTCCAACCTGGAAGCCGGAAAGATTTACAAAGTTACTATGAGAGACGGATCTCCGAAACAAAAAATATTATTCAGAAACATTGTTGGAGATAACCTTGTAGGTACAGCTGGAAAAAAAGACAGTACAGAAGTAGTTATCCCTAAATCCAATGTGGCTGCAGTGAAAGACAGAAGAAAAGCAAGAATTGTAGCAGGTGCCACTCTTATTGGTGCGGCAGGAGTTGCTGCCATTGTGATCAGTTCTTCAAGAGCTGACTAAAATAGATTTTATCTTTTGATATATATTTAATATATCTTTTAAAAAACGACATACAGATAGCCCTAAATAAATTTTTAGGGCTATTTTTGTTCATGATTTCCTTTACCCCGTTACAAACCTTACAAAATGTTGAGTTCAGAAATCTTCTCACTGGGAGATTTTTTATTGTTTTAGCCTTCAGAATGCTTGCTACCTTATTAGGATGGTGGGTATATCAATTAACCAAAGACCCTTTTTCAATTGGGCTTATTGGGCTTTCAGAGGTAATTCCGGCAGTGAGCTGCGCTTTATACGCTGGCCATGTTATAGATATGAATGAAAAAAAGAGATTATTACTCATCTGTAATTATGCTTATGTATTTCTGATCGGATTGCTTTTAATTCCTGCTTTTTTTAATGTTCAAATGCATTTTACAGGGCACGAGATTACTTATTACATTTATGGAGTTATATTTTTCACAGGTATTGCAAGAGCTTTTATAGGCCCTATCGTTCCTTCTATGATTCCTAAAATTGTAAAGAAAGAGAATCTCCCGAATGCCGTTACTCTTAATCAGGCAACATTCCTTATTTCTTCAGTATGCGGACACGCTATCGGAGGAATCCTTATTGGATATATAGGAGTACAATGGACATTGGTTGCTATTTTATCGTTAATATTTATTGCCTCTCTCTTTTTCTGGCAACTGAATCAACAACATTCAGAAAATAAGAAAGAAACAGTAGATGTTGTGGAAAGCATGCGTGAAGGAATCTCTTATATTTTTAAAACAAAAGAAATCCTGGGAGCTTTATGCCTTGATATGTTTGCTGTACTTTTTGGAGGTGCGGTAGCTATGATTCCTGTATTCGCTACGGACATCCTGAATTCCGGGGCAGAAGGGTTTGGTCTATTGAATGCAGCTTCAGATATTGGCTCAATGTGTATTATTACCATTCTATCTATTGTTCCTTTACGAAAAAATCAAGGAAAGGTATTACTTGCTGTAGTGACCGGATTTGGAATCTGCATCATCGGATTTGGATTATCGAAACTTTACTGGCTTTCTTTTATGTTCTTGGTGCTAAGCGGGATGCTTGATGGTATTTCAGTCGTGATCAGAGGAACTATTGTACAATTAAAAACTCCTGATCATATAAGAGGAAGAGTTTTAAGTGTTAATTCAATATTCATCATGTCCAGTAATGAAATGGGACAATTTGAAAGTGGAGTTATGGCCAAAGCATTAGGTGTAGTACGTTCGGTAGTATTCGGAGGATGCATGACCGTTCTGATCGCCTTAATTGTTGGAAGCACCAATCCAAAGCTAAGAAAAATGCAATATTAACAAACTTATTACCAATTGATTCAAAAACAATTAAATCAAATTAAAATCAAAAATACACAAAATAAGGATAGAACATTTTCTATCCTTATTTTATTTTTATACCTATTCAATCTAAAAACAATATTCAAATTTAATTACAAATAAAACCAAAAATCCAACAACCATTACAATCTTGACATAATCCAACCAACCACCAAAAATACCACATCCAAATACAAAATATAGTATTCTTTAAATATATACTAAACCAGAATACCAAAACGTTATTAATTTCATATATTTGTAACAAATATCTTCTTTATGAATAAAATTTTACTTATTTTAAGCTTTTTCGTGACGGGCTTATGGGTAAGCGCCCAAACTTTCACAGACAAAGCGTTACAACAAAGTGCTACACAGCTCAACACCGTTAATACTGAAGGTGATTACGACAAACTGTTTAAGAAATTCACAGAGAACAACACCTCTGAACAATGGAAAGCTTTTTACTACGCTGCTGTTTCTATGTATCTTAAAGCGGAATTATTATCAAAAAAATCTGCTGCTTCTGACATCTACCCTATTGGCACAGCTGAAAAATTTGCTCTTGGAGTATCACTTTCCCAGCCGGAAAACCCAGAAAACAATATCCTTTTGGGTCTCATCACATTGCGAAGCATACAAATGAATGTCTACAATAATCCAGCAAAAGCAATACAATCTGTTTCAGAATATATTGCAAAAGCGGAAAATTCTGACCCAAATAATCCAAGACTAGCAATCCTAAAAGCAAAATCAGCAGAAAGATCCGGCAATATGGCTGAAGCTGAAGTTCAATATCAAAAAGCAGCAACAGGATTCACAACCTCGGGTTCTTTACCGGGATGGGGTAAACAACTTATCCCAAGCAACAAATAATTCACTCTAAGGATTCAATTTTAAATCGGTCAAAATGAAAAAATATCTACTGGTTTTTCTAATTTTCATCACCCAAATGGTTTTTGCACAACAAGACTGTATCACCGCTATACCAATATGTAGTGATTCAGAAATCTCGTTAAAACCTAACGGAAGCGGAAGTGTAAAAGAAGGAAGCGGCTGTCTAAGCACTGAAAGTAACTCCATCTGGTTCACCTTCAGCATACAAACAGCAGGAACCTTAACCTTCCTGATCACCCCCATGGGACCCAAAGCCTATGACATTGATTATGACTTCGCCTTGTATGGCCCTAATCACAGCTGCAGCAACCCTAGAGAAACCCCTCTGAGATGCTCTTATGCAGGAATGGGTAACTTACTAAGCAGACCTCTTACAGGCCTTAATATGACCGCAACAGAAACCACAGAAGGCGCTGGCGGTATTGGCTTTGTTAAATATATTGACGTACTTCCAGGAGAGGTATATCATTTACTTCTAAACAACTTCTCAACTGACATTGCTCCTTTAAACTAAGTTTCGGAGGAACAGCAACATTACTTACACCTTTTGACAATAACTCATTAAAGATCTATCAGCCTTTTCCATTTTTAGAGCCTGGAGCAAACAATGATGGAAACATTGATATTTGTGGTAACCCTGTTACGTTTGATTTTGGTACGTTATCTAATCACATCAGAAATAACAACCCTAATTTTGTTATAAAATATTTTCATAGCGAAGCGGATGCACAGAATGATTACGATCCTATAACAACTCCTATCCCGGTTAACACAACTACCAAGTACGCCTATTCCATTTCTTATGTTGATCCTACCAAGCCTCTCAGCTTCTTAAATCAATGTAGAAAATTTGGAGAGATCAATTTCTTTGACAGATCTTTCACACTTACCCCTGCAACACTTACATCATGTAATAACAACAATGCAGGAACAGCAATGTATGATCTGACATCTGCAACTATAGGTGTAACCCCTAATCTTGTTATGAAGTACTACCCTTCAATGTATGACCTTGATCATAACATTAACGAGATCACCAACCCTTATCAGTACGTTGCATCTGAAGGATCAGCCTTTGCAAAGGCAACCAATGAGTATGGATGTATTGCAATTACAGAAATTAAACTAAAGTTCTACCCAGATATTACAGTATACGACGCTGCAATAGAAGCTTGTTTCATAGAATCAAACCCTTCTACAGGTTTATTTAACCTTGATAACGCTCCGGTTGTACCACAAAATTCAGGTACAGATAAAAAATACTTTCCTTCTTTGATTGATGCTGTAGATGGAACAAACGAAATACCAAATCCTAAACTTATATTGCTCCCAATGGAGTAGTATATGTAAGAGTGTATAACCCGCAAGGATGTTTCAAAGTTGCTAAAGTAACTCTTAAAGTACTTCCTCCGGTAAAATCAACAGTACTTCAGGATAAAATCATCTGTATGGAAGACAAAACCACACTGGATGCAGGCCCTGGATTCAAAAAGTACGAATGGAGCACAGGAGCAACTACACAAAGTATTAACAATGCAGGAGTAGGAACATACTGGGTAAAATTAACAACCGGAGAATGCGTTACAACGCAAACCGTAAAAGTATACCCTACTGAACAACCTGTTATAGCAAGCATCGACGTAGCAACGACTACAATAACAGTAAATGTAATAGGCGGAACTCCTGATTACAAATACTCTATAGATAATGTTGTATGGCAAGACTCCAATGTATTTAGCAATGTTCCTAGAGGCAGTTACAAAATCTATGTAAGAGATGCCTATAACTGTGATCCTATTGAAGTTTCAGTATTGGTACCTAACATCGTAAATGTTATTACACCAAATGGAGATGGCGTTAATGACATTATGGATTATTCAGCGATTGCAGGGAAACAAAATCTAACATTGAGTATTTTTGACAGATATGGTGTAAAAATTCACCAGGCCGATAAGTCCAACGGATACAAATGGGACGGAACCATTGCCGGCAAGAAAATACCTACTGGTACTTACTGGTACACTCTAACCTGGAATGAGAACGATAAAAAGAACACGCCTTTCAAATTCTCAGGATGGGTCATCTTGAAAAACAGAGAATAACCTCTCAGTCATATCATAAAAATCACTCCAATTGGGGTGATTTTTTTTATCAACATACCCAATCCCCTAATAGCCGCATTTCCACAAAGACTGCTAATAATTTGTTGAATACTATTTCCTTGATATTTTTTAAATAAGCTATCTTTGCACCATGGCGCAGAAAGAAACATTATCATCCCTTACCCACGGAAACTTTGCAAAAGAGCTCTCTATTGCGGATGGAAAAATGCCTCCTAATGCAGTGGATTTCGAAAGACTTGTTATCGGAACTTTTTTGATTGACAAAAAAGGTCTTGACCATTCCATTGACCTTCTTACCCCGGAAGTATTTTATGATCCCAGGCATCAGGTTATTTTTTCTACTATATTAAAGCTTTACGAAGGTAACCACCCCGTAGATTTAATGACCATTATTCAGAATCTAAAAAAAGATGACAAGCTAAGCCAGGCAGGTGGTGATCATTATATCATTGATCTGACCATGGGAGTAAGCTCATCTGCCCATATTGAATATCATGTTCGTGTTATTCTTGAAAAATACATTTTAAGAAGTCTTATTAATGTTTCTGCCAATGTGATTGATTCTTCCTACAAAGAGTCAACCGACGTATTTGAACTTTTGGATAAAGCAGAACAATCTTTCTTTGAGATCACCAACGGAACTATAAAAAAAGGATTTGATACCGCTAATTCATTAGTAAAACAAGCTATTGACACCATCAAATCTCTAAAGGATAAAGAAGGACTTTCAGGAGTTCCTTCGGGATTTAGAGATGTGGATAAAGAAACCGGAGGCTGGCAGAATTCTGACCTTATCATTATTGCTGCACGTCCGGCGATGGGAAAAACAGCATTCCTTCTTTCCATGGCAAGAAATATTGCTGTAGGTCACAAAATCCCAATGGCTCTATTCTCCCTCGAGATGGCATCTGTACAGCTTATCACCAGAATGATTGCTTCCGAAACAAGAATCTCTTCTGAAAAACTCAGAAAAGGAACCCTTGATGATGAAGAATGGCAAAGACTTTTCTCCAATGTATCAGAACTGGAAAACGCTCCTTTATATATTGATGAAACACCATCACTTTCCATCTTCGACTTCCGTGCAAAATGCCGAAGACTGGTTATGCAGCACGGTGTCAGACTGATCATGGTCGACTACCTTCAGCTGATGACCGCAGGTAGTGGCGGAAAAGGAGTTGGAAACCGTGAACAGGAAATCTCGATGATCTCACGTTCCTTAAAAGCTATTGCAAAAGAATTGAATGTACCGGTAATTGCACTTTCTCAGCTTTCGCGAAGTGTGGAAACGCGTCCCGGAAAGAGACCTCAGCTTTCGGATCTAAGGGAATCCGGAGCGATTGAGCAGGATGCGGATATCGTTTCTTTTATTTTCAGACCCGAGTACTACAAAATTACGGTATGGGACAATGATGAAGAAGGACAAGAAACCTCTACAGAAAATCAAGCTGAATTGATTATTGCAAAACACAGAAATGGTGCGACGGCTGATGTCAGATTATCATTCTTAAAGCATTTTGCAAAATTTGGTGATATTGAAGCAGCTCTTGATGGCGGCATGGGAGGCGGCTACCCTTCTAACTTTGGTGAGCCAAGTGGTTTTGACAAAATCAAAACTACAATCCAACCAGGAGCAGCATTTGACCTTCCCGACAGCTCAAAGCTTTCAGGATCATCGATGAATGATTTTGATGATGATGATGATTTCCCTTTTTAAATATTTAAAAGAGATAATTCTCCATTAAAATACTTCCCATTGTTGGGTAACTTAATATTACTAGTTTAATACAATTCAATTTTTACAAGACAGGTTTGAGAATCGAAATTTACACAGATGGTGCTTGCAGTGGAAACCCCGGAAAAGGCGGATATGGAATTCTCATGCGTGTTCCCGAAAAAAATTATCAGAAAACTTTTTCTAAAGGATTTCGAAAGACCACCAACAACAGAATGGAGCTTTTGGCAGTAATTTCTGCTTTGGAAAAATTGAAATCTACAGACAATGATATTCATGTTTACACGGACAGTAAATATGTAGCAGATGCCGTCAATCAGAGTTGGATCACCGGATGGATTAAAAGAGGCTGGAAAAATGTAAAAAACCCTGATCTCTGGAAAAAATTCATTGAACTATACAACAAACATACCCCCACTATGCATTGGGTGAAAGGCCATGCCGGGCATTTTGAAAATGAACTTTGTGATAAATTAGCAGTAGCAGCTGCCAGTTCTCCGGATCTTGAGATTGACACTTATTTTGAAGGATTAGAAAACAATTCACTCTTTTAATTTCATTCACAAAAATCCAATACAACACCTACAACTCTCGTTACTTTATCTTAAAAAATATTATTTTCTGAATAATAATTGATTTTTTTAACAAAATTAACATAAAATATCCATTTTTTAATTGGGATTTAATATATTTACACGAATTAAATTCCCAGTGAAATGAATAAAATTTTATTATTTTACTTCTCTATTCTTTTGCTATGCTTGTCTGGAACTTCCTTTGCCCAGACCTATCAACTCACCGGAAATCCTATCAACACTACAGGTTGGACTATAGTACCTAGTGCAGTTGCAAACACAGATTTCATCATGCTTACTGATGACGTAACCAATAATGCTGGTGCCATAAAACTAAATGATCCCATCAATTTAAAATATTGTGACAAATGGAGGGTTGAGTTTGACTTCAGGATTGACGGAAATGGAACCTCATCCGGCAAAGGAGATGGATTTGCATTCTGGTACCTCGCTAATCCTCCGGTTACCAGTCAACAAGGTGCAGGGCTGGGAATCCCACAAAATGCTACGGGTCTGATTGTAGGTTTTGACATCTACAATAATATGGCAGGCGGCGGCCTGATGAGCAAAGTTCATGTTGCCTACGGAGTAGTTCCCAATACAGCAGACACCAATGGGCTGGAATATTACAATACGGCAGGAAGTTCATTTCACTCCCCTGATCTAAACTCTACTCAACCCTTTGTAGGAGCTACTTACAAACATGTAGAAGTTACCGGAGTAACTGATCCCACAGTTCCTACCAACTGGATCATCACCGTAAAGATAGATGGCAATACCATTACCTCGCAATCATTCGCTCCGTCAGCCGGAGCAGCTACTATGACCCAGGGATATTTGGATTTTCAGCATCTACAGGAGCTGCAAGCGCTAAACATTCCATTAAAAATGTAAAAATTTTTACAGATAAAGTTTCCATTTTAACCCCTCTGGTAACCCAATCTTTCTGCCCCAATCCTACGACAGGCCTTGGAAGTGTAAATTTAACTGACTTTAATTCTCAGTTTGTTGCCAATCCCGGAAACTACACCTTCACTTATTATCCTCAAGGCAGCTCAACTCCTATTTCCAATCCTGCCAATTATCAATTCAACACCAATACAACCGTAACCATTGTCATCAAAGATAGTGCTGGAATACTTTGCGATAACCCTGATGGAAAAATTCAATTAACCCTCGCCGCTTTTAAAGCAGATGATAAAACATTAACCCAATGCAATAACAATAAAGCAGGAACTGCAATTTTCAACCTTAACTCTGCTAATGTAACAAATGTTCCCGGAGTCACAAAGAACTATTACAAGACACTCAATGATCTAAATGCAGGAACTAATGAAATTCTCAATCCCGACAACTATCTTTCCGCCCCTGGAACGGTTTATGTAAAAGTAACCACTCCATTGGGATGTACTGGTACTGCAAAGATTACTCTTGCCTTTTATCCTGATACTGTAGTAAAAGAAGCCACCATTCAATCTTGTTTTATTGAAAACAACATACTCAATGCTGAATTTAATTTAACAGCAGCTAATGTAACACCACTTACCACCGGTATCACTAAAAGATATTACACCACAGTTGCCAATGCTATTAATGATACCAACGAGATCATCAATCCTTATCAATATATTTCAACAAGCACTGCCGTTTATGCAAAAATAACAGACACTAACGGCTGTTTTGCTGTCGCCAAGATCAATCTTATAGTACTTCCTCCTGTTAAATCATCAATTCTCATAGATAAAACGATCTGTATAGAAGACAAAACCAACCTCGATGCAGGCCCTGGCTTTGATGAATACCTATGGAGTACAGGAGACACAACTCCCTCTATAAAAGATGTAAGCGTAGGTACTTATTGGGTTAAATTAAAAACAGGCAACTGCGTCACTACACAAACTGTATATGTAAAGCCCTCTCCTAATCCCGTCATCTCAAGTATTGATATTCAAAACAACACAATCACGGTAAATGTTGTAGGCGGAAGATCACCTTATCAATATTCCTTAAACGGAGTCAACTGGCAGACCTCAAATACTTTTACCGGACTAACCAGAGGAGAAGTAAAAGTTTTTGTTAAAGATTTTTACAACTGTACTCCTATGGGCGTTCAGATCACAGTCCCCAACCTCATCAATGCGATTACACCTAATGGAGATAATAAAAATGATTTCATTGATTATACCGCATTGGCTTACAAAAAAAACTTAGTCTTCACTGTATACGACAGATACGGAAACAAACTTTATGAAGCCAGCAAAATAAGAAACTATACGTGGGACGGAAGAGCTTATGGTAAAAAAATCCCTACGGCAACTTATTGGTACACGATCTCATGGAATGAAAATGATAAAAACAACACCGAAACGAAATACTCCGGCTGGGTATTGGTAAAGAACCAGGAATAAGACATTAAACATGCAGCAACATCACAACCTTCCACTATGAAAAAAAATCTACTCTTTATTTTACTGGGCATTTTATTATGCCTCCCTGAAAAAACATCTTCACAGACCTATCAACTTACCGGAAATCCAGTAAATACAACAGGCTGGGATCTTGTTTCAGATGCTATTGTAAGCGGAGATTTCATTAGGCTTACCACAGATCAGACAAGCAAGTACGGAGCCATAAAGCTATCTACCCCCATCACTTTAAGCTATTGTGACAAGTGGAAAGTGGAATTTGATTTCAGAATTGACGGAAATGGAACCACACAGTTTGGCCGTGGAGATGGCTTTACATTTTGGTATCTTGCTAATCCTCCCACAGGATTTGTATCGGGCGGCGGCCTTGGTATCCCAGCTAATGCATCAGGGTTAATGGTAGGTTTTGATATATTCAACAACACTACAGAAGGCCAAATGAGTAAAATACATGTTTTGTATGGCACAAATAATACTGCCGGAAATAATATAGAATATAATAACACTCCAGGAAGTACGTTTCATTCTCCAGATTTAAACCCTACACAACCGTTTGTGGGTGCTACTTATAAACACGTGGAAGTAAACGGAGAAACCGACCTTTCCAATCCAACCAGCTGGATCATTAAAATTAAAATAGATGGTGTACTTATTGTTGATCAGTCATTTGCACCTTCCGGAAATGCTGTAGGAATGACACAGGGATATTTTGGTTTTTCTGCAGCAACAGGAGGCGCAAGCGCCCGACACTCCATTCAAAATGCTAAAGTATATGTAGATAAAGTCCCTATTTTAAATAATACAATCAAACCTTTTGTGTGTACCAATCCTACCACAGGAAACGGAACCGTAGATCTTACTTCCTACAATACACAATTTGTAAATAATCCCGGAAATTACACTTTCACTTATTACGTATTGGGAAGCGCTACCCCAATTGCTACTCCTACCAGCTTCCAGTACACTGGGAATACCACCATTAAAGTAGTGGTCAAAGATCCTACCTCAACACTTTGCGATAATGGAGATGGCGTGATACAACTGGAACCTACTCCGTTTGCTGCCACTGATGCAAGTCTTACCGAATGTAACAATAATAATGGTGGAGTTGGTATATTTGATCTCAATACAGCTGCGGTCACAACCTTAACAGGGGTCACTAAAGAATTCTATCCAAGTATATATGATCTGAATGCGAGTACCAATCAGATTCCTAATCCCTCAGCTTACGTCTCTCCTCCCGGGACAATATACGTAAGAGTAATCACATCACAAGGATGTGTTAGCACAGCCAAAATTACCCTAAACACCCATCCACCGGTAACCGTTTATGATGTCCCAATAGAATCATGTTTTATTGAGAACAATCCGTTGACAGCATCTTTTAATCTCACCAATGCCGCTGTTGTTCCAAATCCAGCAGGATTTACAAAAAAATATTACCCGTCTTTAACTGACGCTCTTAACGGAACCAATGAAATAAATAATCCTAGTGGATATATTGCTCCTAATGGTGTTGCATATGTAAAAGTTTTCAACACAACCGGATGTTTTTCAATTGCCAAGCTTACATTAACAGTAAAAGCTCCGGTACCATCCAGAGTTTTAAAAGATAAAATCATCTGTATGGAAAGCACAACAACCCTGGATGCCGGCCCAGGATTCAAAAGCTATGAATGGAGCACAGGAGCCACCACTCAATCCATTAAAAATGTAGGAATAGGAACATACTGGGTAAAACTAAAAACCGGAGATTGTTTCACCATACAGCCTGTTATGGTACTTCCCGCAGAGAACCCTGTTATCTCAAGTGTAGACATTTCCAGAGGAACAGTCACCGTAAACGTAAATGGTGGAATGCCTCCTTATCAATATTCAACAGATAAGATCACCTGGCAGGATTCCAATGTATTCACCGATGTCACACGAGGTGTTGCTAAAATATATGTAAAAGACAGTTACAACTGCGAACCTATTACAATCAATATCACAGTACCTAATCTTATTAATCTTATCACACCTAATGATGATGGCATCAATGATATGATAGATTATTCCGCACTCGCTATCAAGCCCAATCTGGAAGTGAATATTTACGACAGATATGGCTTACAGGTTTTTAAAGCTGACAAAACCAATGGATACAAATGGGATGGTACGGCCAACGGAAGAAAGGTTCCTACAGGAAGCTACTGGTATTCAATTTCGTGGAATGAAGATAACAGGCATAACACTCCAGTTAACTTTGCAGGTTGGATTATTGTTAAAAACAGAAATTAACACGTTCATTATTCATATTAAAAGAGTCACTCCGTTTTACGGGGTGATTTTTGCATTAAATTAGCAGGATATATTTCATTTTAAAGACCCTTTATTCATATTCAATTCTTAAATTTGTGCTATGAATTATTTGGAAGCTTTAAGCAGAAGGTATTCTGTGAAAAAATTTAATAATCAAATTATTCCTCAGGAAACTCTTCATAATATTCTTGAGTCAGGGAAGCTGTCTGCCAGTTCACAGGGGCTTCAGCCATACAAAATTATCATTGTTGAAAGTCACGAAATGAAACAGAAGATGATTCCCGCTTTTTACAATCCTTCTCAGATATCCACCTGTTCCCATCTGATTGTTATTGTTTCTAAGAAAGTCATTGAGGAAAACTACATCCGTGGTTACTTTAAACATATTTCAGAAGTAAGAGAAATTCCTCTTGAAACGCTGAATCCATTCAAAAACAGTATCAGCCAGCATATTAATCAAAAAACACAAGATGAAATTTTCAACTGGGCAGAAAAGCAGTCTTATATAGTATTGGCCAATCTCATGTATGCTGCTGCTATCGAAAATATAGACTCATGCCCAATGGAAGGCTTCAGACAGGATGTAATAGAAGAAGTTTTGGATATCAACACCGAAATAGAAAAAGTAACCGTTACCCTCGCTTTAGGTTACCGTTCTGAAGAAGACTCCTTTCAGCATATGAAAAAAGTAAGAAAACCAAACGAAAAATTGTTTAAATTTATTTAATATTTAAATGATTGTACCTAAAGCAAGCACATGATAAAAGCGGATGTATTAGTAATCGGTTCCGGTATTTCCGGACTTTCCTATGCCATTAAAGTTTCTGAACAACTCCCTGATGCCAAAATCATTATTGTCACAAAGTCTGATGAAGACGAAAGCAATACCAAATATGCACAGGGTGGCCTTGCTGTAGTTACCGATTTTCAGAATGACAATTTTGAGAAACATATAGAAGACACTATGCGTGCCGGTGATGGAGAAAACAAACGCGACGTAGTGGAAATGGTGGTAAAAGAAGCTCCTGCAAGATTCAATGAAATTGTAGAATGGGGCGCCCAGTTTGATATGAAAAACGGGAAATTCGCTCTGGGAAGAGAAGGAGGTCATACCGAAAACAGAATCGTCCACCATAAAGATATCACAGGTTTTGAAATCGAAAGAGCATTATTGGAAACAGCCAAAAACAGTCCCAATATTGAAATTCTGGATCACCACTATGTAATTGATATCATTACCCAGCACCATGTTCCGGGAAAAGAACTTAATGAAGGAGACATTCATTGCTATGGTGCCTATATTCTGGATGAGAAATCCAAAACTATCAAGAAAATCACTTCCAAAATCACATTGGTAGCCACAGGAGGTGCCGGACATGTTTATAAAAATACAACCAACCCCACTATTGCCACAGGCGACGGAATCGCTTTTGTAGCCCGCGCCAAAGGAATGGTTTCCAATATGCAGTATTATCAGTTCCACCCGACAGCTTTGTACAGCAAAATGGATGGAATGTTGTTTTTAATTTCAGAAGCTGTTCGTGGAGACGGAGCTAAATTAAGAACCAAAAGAGGCGAAAAATTCATGCATAAATATGATGAACGTGAAGAACTTGCATCAAGGGATATTGTTGCAAGAGCTATTGACGCCGAAATGAAAATTACCGGAGACGAATTTGTCGGTTTAGATTGCAAGGAAATGAATCATGAAAAATTTTTAGAACATTTTCCGAATATTTATAAGAAGTGTAAAGACGAAGGCATTGATCCGTTCACCCAATTAATTCCCGTTGTACCAGCCTGTCATTATCTTATGGGAGGCATTGAAGTAGACAGAGACGGGCAATCTTCCATCAGAAATCTTTTTGCCGTAGGAGAATGTACCAATTCCGGATTACATGGCGCCAACAGACTCGCATCCAACTCCTTACTGGAAGGATTGGTTTTCGGACATAATGCTGCCATGAAGACGGTATCTCTTCTTAATGAAAATCTATTCAACTTCGATGATTTGAAAGCTGTTCCGGAATGGAACGAAGAAGGAATGAAGATCATGGATGAAATGGTCATCGTTAGCTACCTGAGAAAGCAGCTTCAAGAAATGATGAGCGACCTGGTAGGAATTGTAAGAAGCAACAGACGTCTGAATATGGCTTTACAAAAGCATCAGGAGATTGCAGCAGCCGTTGATGAGATCTACCACTACTCTATTCTTTCTCCACAGTTATCAGAATTAAGAAACCTGACCACCGTTGCTCACCTCATCATCATCCAATCTATGGAAATGACAGAAAACAAAGGAGCATTTTACAATAAAGATTTAGCCTAAAAGCATACCATCATGAAAAGACCAGCCTACGTTACAGATAAAGCATTAAAAACATTTATAAAAACAGCCCTTGAAGAAGATATCCAGGACGGAGACCACTCTACTCTTTCCACAATTCCTGAAGATCTTAAGCAAAGTGCAAAACTGTTGGTAAAGCAAGACTGTATCCTTGCAGGGGTAGAATTAGCAGAAATCATTTTCAAAACATTTGATAAAAATCTTAAAATTGAAACTTTCATTAAAGATGGGACTCCTTGTAAAGTAGGAGATGTGGCTCTGATTGTTACCGGAAGTGCAAGATCCATCCTTTCTACAGAAAGATTTGTTCTTAATTGCATGCAAAGAATGAGTGGGATTGCAACTCTTACTCATGACTGGGATTCAAGATTAGTGGGAACCAAAACCAAACTTTTAGATACCAGAAAAACGACTCCAAACTTTAGAATGTGTGAAAAATGGGCTGTTGCTATTGGTGGCGGAACCAATCACAGATATGGTCTTTATGATATGATCATGCTTAAAGACAATCATATCGATTACAATGGGAGCATTACCAATGCCGTAAAAATGGCCAAGGATTATGTTAAAAAAACCAAGAAAAAGTTAAAAATTGAAGTTGAAACCAGAAATTTGGAAGAAGTACAGGAGGCAATCAATGCGAAAGTAGACAGAATCATGCTTGATAATATGGATGTTAAAACCATGAAGCAAGCTGTAAAAATGATAAACGGCTCTACGGAATCTGAAGCTTCAGGTGGAATCACTCGTGATATGCTAAAAAAAATTGCAGCAACAGGGGTAACTTATATCTCTGTAGGGGCTTTAACACACTCGGCTGAGAATATAGATTTGAGTCTCAAAGCAGTGAAATAGCGTTGAATTTTTAACAAAAACACTACCTCTTTATTAAAAATTCAATAACATGACTTTTTTCATACAAAAAGTCGTTTTTCATTCATTTTACTGACATCCAGACACTTAACATTATTAAGACTGATTAAAAATTAACATTGAGTTAATAATAGTTAAAATATATTTTGCGAATTTTGCAGAAAATTAAATCTAATTATTACTAACGATTATGAAATTAATCAACAAATCGATGCTTTCTGCAGTAATTACTTTATCTACAGCTAGTGTCTATTATGCTCAACAAGTTCAGGATACTGTTAAAACAAAATCCAATGATATTGAACAAGTTGTTTTAACTGGTGTTGCCGATATCGCTAAAGATAGAAAGACACCAGTAGCAGTTTCAACAATTAAAGAAGCTCAAATTGTTGAAAAATTAGGAAATCAGGAATTTCCTGAGATCCTAAACACAACTCCATCCGTTTATGCTACAAAAGGTGGAGGTGGTTTTGGAGACTCTAAATTAAATATTAGAGGATTCAACCAAAACAATATTGCCGTAATGGTAAACGGTATGCCTGTAAACGATATGGAAGGAGGATCAGTTTACTGGTCAAACTGGGCTGGACTATCTGATGTAACTTCTGCAATGCAGGTACAAAGAGGTCTTGGATCATCCAAATTAGCAATTGCTTCTGTAGGAGGTACTGTAAACATTCTTACAAGAGCTGCTGACAAAAAGCAAGGTGGAATAGTTTCTCTAGCAGTTGGAAATAATGACTATGTAAAATCTCTTTTTGCTTACAATACCGGAAGATCTGAAAAAGGATGGTCTTCTTCATTCTTAATGAGTAGAACTGCAGGATCTATGTATGCTGACGGAACAAAATTCGAAGGATACAATTATTATTTTGCATTAGGATATAAAAAGCCGGGCGGTAACCATGATTTCCAGTTTACAATTACTGGTGCTCCTCAATGGCACAATCAAAGATCATATGCAATTACTATTTCAGACTATATAAAATTCAATCCTGATAATGACGGAACTCCAAACAGAAGATATAACTCAGATTGGGGATACCTTAATGGAAAAGAATACGCGACAAGAGTTAACTATTACCATAAGCCTGTAATGTCTCTAAACTGGGACTGGTCAATGAGTGAAAAATCAAAACTTAATACAGTATTCTATGCATCTTTTGGTAGAGGTGGTGGAACAAACACGACTGGTACTGCAAATGGAAAAAGTTTAAACAGCTTTAGAAATCAAACCACAGGTTTGTATAATATGGATGATGTTTTTGCTGCTAACCAGGCTTCAACTCCTGACAAAGGTGTTCTTATCAGAAACGCATCTATCAACTCACACAACTGGTTTGGTGTAATTTCTAGTTTCAATCATACAATCAACGATAAATTTAAGTTTTCTGCAGGTATTGATGCAAGATATTACTATGGTTACCACTATCAGTCAGTAACTGATTTATTGGGAGCAAGCGGATATCTTGATAAAAACAACAAAAACATTCCACCTAACTTAGTAACAGCAGTATCTAAGCCAGAAGCTAGCTGGAACCCATTCGGAGGAAAAATCGATAATATCAACAATCAAATTGGTTATAGTAACGATGGTGAAGTACTTTGGTACGGAGCTTTCGGTCAGTTTGAATACACAAGCGACAAAGTCTCTGCATTCATTCAGGGGTCAGTATCTAACCAAGGATTCCAAAGAATTGATAACTTCATTATAGATGGAGTTTCAAAATCTAAAAAAGGAGAGATCATGAATACTAAAACAGGATTCAAAAATCTTTTTGGATATAATGTTAAAGCAGGTGTTAACTATAACATCAACGAGCAGCATAATGTTTTCGGAAATATTGGATACTACGAAAAGCAACCTTTCTTCAATGCAGTATACAGAAGTAATGAAAATATTGTTTCTTCAGATCTTAAAAATGAAAAAATATTTGGTGCAGAAATCGGATATGGATTCAGATCTTCAAACTTCAATGCTAACGTTAACCTTTACAGAACTTCTTGGGATGACAGATATCTTAGAAGAAGCGGTGTAAGAGATGTTGTAGCAGGAAAAACAGCCTATGTAGAAATGAACGGATTAAACGAGGTTCACATGGGGGTAGAAGTTGATGCAAGCTATAACCTGAACAAGCTATTAACAGTTAATGGTATGTTCTCTCTTGGAGATTGGTATTATAAAGGAAATGCAACTGCAGCTCTTTTTGAAGACAGTACAAATTTACCTCTTAACTTCCCAGGAAGTACAAGCAACGAAACTACATTATACTTAGATAAAGTAAAAGTAGGAGATGCTGCTCAAATGACAGCTTCATTAGGGCTTACTGTAAGACCTGTTAAAAATCTAAGCTTTGATGCTACATGGAGAAATACCAACAATTTATATGCAAGTTTAGATGCTTTCAACTTTAGAACTCAGGCTGCTGCTAATAGAGGAACATTAAAATTACCAAGCTTTAACTTATTTGATTTAGGTCTTTCTTATAAATAAATCTAAACAATAAGCAGTACTTTACAATTAGAGGAAATGTATATAACTTGTTTGATACAACTTATATTGCAGAATCTAATACAAGTAACCATATTAAAACAGTAGGTGATTTTACAGCTACTTCTACAGCTACGGCTCAACAACAATATGATGCTTATATCAACAATCCTAAAAACTTCTACAAAGGATTGGATGCATCTAACCAGGTATTCTTTGGATTCGGTAGAACTTGGACTGCAACCTTATCATTCAACTTCTAATTATCACAATATTAGATTTTATAAATATGAATCCCGGCTTTGAGCCGGGATTTTTGTTATCTTTGTGTACAAAAAAAATAGATTATGGATTTTTACAAGATTTTGTTGAGTGCCCACAAAGGATTTGGGTATCTCGAACTTCTTTTGGTTGCATTATTTATCATTGCACTTTTAGCTACCATGTTCGGTTTCAGCGGAAAAGTAAATAAGTTTTTAAAGAAAACTACCCTTTTCACAATGATTTTCTTCCACGTTCAGTTTCTGATAGGAATCATTATGTTAGTGACTACTTTTAGCAAAGGCTTAAATATGGGGGAAGTAATGAAAAATGCAGCATTAAGATTCCAATATGTTGAACATCCATTCTCTATGCTTATCGCAGCAGTATTAATGACCATTATCAACAAAAAAGTAAAATCAAGCGATACCATTTCCTTGGGAATTACCATTATGGGATTAATCGCGGTAGCTTTATTTGCATTCGCGTTCCCTTGGGCAAGAGTCTTTGGGGCTTAAAATAGATAAAGAAATTATATGCATTATAATTTCTAAATAGTTTAATCTTAAAATTTTTAATTAAATCAATGAAAGTAGCTGTAGTAGGTTCAACAGGAATGGTTGGACAAGTTATGCTTAAAGTTTTGGAAGAAAGGAACTTCCCTGTAACAGAATTAATTCCGGTAGCTTCCGAAAAATCTGTAGGTAAAAAGGTGAAGTATAAACAGAAGGAATTTACGATTGTAAGCATGAAGGACGCTATAGCTGCCAAACCGGATATTGCCATCTTTTCTGCCGGAGGTTCTACTTCTCTTGAATTTGCTCCTCTATTTGCAGAGGCTGGAGTAACAGTAATTGACAACTCTTCAGCGTGGAGAATGGATCCTGATAAAAAATTAGTCGTTCCTGAAATTAATGCAGATGTACTGACTAAAGAAGACAAGATCATCGCAAATCCAAATTGTTCTACCATTCAATTGGTGATGGTTTTAGGGCCTTTGAACAAAAAATATGATTTAAAAAGAGTAATTGTTTCTACATACCAATCTGTAACAGGAACAGGTAAAGCAGCTGTTGACCAATTAAACGGAGAAATCAACGGTGATGATTCTGCTGCTAAAGTATATCCATATCAGATTTTCAAAAATGCATTGCCACACTGTGATGTGTTTGCTGAAGACGATTATACTAAAGAAGAAATTAAATTGATGAAAGAGCCTAAGAAAATTTTGGGTGACGATACATTCAATTTAACAGCAACTGCAGTAAGAGTTCCGGTTCAGGGTGGACACTCAGAAAGTGTAAACATTGAATTTGAAAATGAATTTGAGTTGGATGAAGTAAGAAAGATATTATCTGAAACTCCTGGAGTCATCGTAATGGACGATGTGAAAAACAACCAATACCCGATGCCATTATATTCAGAAGGAAAAGACGAAGTCTTTGTAGGAAGAATCAGACGAGACCTGTCACAGCCGAAAACGCTCAACCTTTGGATCGTAGCAGACAATCTGAGGAAAGGAGCAGCAACAAACGCTGTACAAATCGCAGAATACCTTGTAGCAAACAACTTAGTATAAACTAACAAAATAAAAAAGAGTCTCAGAATTGAGATTCTTTTTTTTATCAAACATAGTATGAGTACCCAGAAGAATACCCACAAAGAAAAAATAGGATTCCAGAAAATCATTGCCATATTTGGAATTATTCTTTTCATTGGAAAGATCATTGCATGGAAGCTTACTAATTCTGATGCAGTATTCTCCGATGCCATGGAAAGCATTGTAAATGTTATCAGTGCATTTATGGGATTATATTCACTCCATCTTGCAGCAAAACCTAAAGATGAAGATCATCCTTACGGCCATGGAAAGGTAGAATTCGTTACTTCCGGTATCGAAGGAGCCTTGATTGCCATCGCAGGTCTTATGATCATTTATGAGGGTATTTACAGCCTTATTGTTGGAAAAACCCTAAGCAAAATTGATTTGGGAATCTGGATTATTGCTGCTACTGCTGTTATCAATTATCTGCTGGGTTATATTTCCATAAAAAAAGGCCAAAGAGAAAACTCTCTGGTTCTTATTTCTTCAGGAAAACATCTTCAGTCTGATACAGTCACAACCCTCGGAGTAGTAGCCAGTTTAATTATTGTCTACTTTACAAAGATCTACTGGCTGGATTCCGTAGTAGCTTTAACGTTCGGGCTTTACATCATCTTTGTAGGCTATAAAATCGTTCGGAAATCATTGAGTGGTATTATGGACGAACAGGATCCGGAAATTTTACATCAAGTGATCAAAATCCTTGAAGAAAACAGACATACAGAATGGATTGATGTTCATAACATGAAAATACAACAGTTTGGAGCTTCATTGCATATCGATGCCCATATCACCCTACCTTGGTATTATGATCTTCGTGATGCTCATAATGAGATGGAAAAAGTTATTATTCTTTTGGCCAACAATATCAAACGAAGTATTGAATTTAATTTCCATATGGATGACTGTAAACCTATTTCATGTCCTGTATGTCAGATTGAAAACTGTCCCGTTCGCCAAAAAGACTTTGTAAAAAAAGTAGAATGGACAGCCGAAAATATAACTCGCGTAGAAAAGCATACCATAGAATAACAAAGAAAAATATATAAATCAGAGAAGACTTAGAAAGCGAATACACCAATACACAATATACTCTTGTTCTCTTTCCGACCTTGTTTTTTACCCCTTATCCATTTGTTTTCTATAATAAAACATAGGAACAATCAAAAGGATAATTACAGGCTGAATGACAAACCTCCGCATATAAAAAGAAAAAAGGTATCCTATTTCAAATGTATCGTAAATACAGTAGAGATAGATGGGAAAAGAAATCGCAAAGACAATGACCATCATCAAGGCACCCTGAATAGTCCATTGCTTATTTTTAAATAATCCTTGAATAATCAGGCAGGAAAAAAATAAATTAAGAACAAACCTGAATATATTTCCTCCTATTAATTGTCCCCATTCAAATACAGGAAAGGCAATATTTTTATTGGCCTCATGAAAATAGTTCAGAAACGGATCATAAAATAGTTGATCTTCCAGCACTCTGATTCCTATCAGACCACCGATTCCTAAAATAACGAGAAGCCAATTAAGAATTTTCATGTTTTAAAGCAAAGAATTTAATCCAGACTAACCAAAGTAAAACGACACTACCATAAATAGCTGCCGGGAAGACAAAATCATGAAACATTTTACCATATTCCTTATGCTCAGCCATCACAACATTCAGCCCTACAATCCGCAAAAGGTTCATTATATAAAGTAAAACCAAGCCTACTCCCACGAAAGCAAAAGTTTTGATACCCTTATAAAATGCAAAAACAAAAGATACGAAGAGAATCATCACAGAAATAGCATTGCATCCTTCCACCATTCTCGTTACATATTGCTTTTTGACATAGAACCAAACCTGTTCATTATTTATATCATTATAAAGCTGGGATGGATAACCTATTACATTTTGTAAAGCACTCACCTGATTGGCAATAATTCTTGAAAAAGGATCCAGACCAGAATCCTTACTTGCATTCAAATAAAATTGATAGGCAAAAAGCAACACCAGATAAACAATGATGAAGCGAAGTAAAATACCTAGCACAGGCTTAAAATCCTTTAACATACTACAAAGATAAAAATTAGACTGTAATAACCTGAACCAGAACTAAGAAAGTTAAAGTAACAAAGCTGAAAGCTCAATACAAACAGACAAAATGCCACCAATCAGTGAAAAAATATAATTTTTCTCTCTGAAACCTTTAAGTTCAAGCCTTTTTTTCTTACCCTTAAAACAAAACCTGCGATCTATTTCCAACTCACCTTAAATTGCTATATTTGTTTACTTATTATTATGACTTCTGAAAACGCAAAACGATTTTTTGAAAACCATCTTGGTAAAAAATCCACTGAATTCATCACATTAGCTCAAAGCGGTTCTGCAAGGGTCAATTTTTTGGCCATAACCAATACTGACAAATACATCATCACTTATAACGAGAATACCCCAGAAAATGAAAGTTTTCTTTACTATTCCAAAGTCTTTTCTGAACTGAACCTGAATACACCGGCTATTCTTGCGATTTCAGACGACAGGAAAATGTACATTCAGGAGTTTTTAGGAGAACAAACTTTGTCAGAGGTGATTACAGAGGAGCATTTATCATCCCGTGTACAATCATTGGTACAGCAGACACTCAAAAAGCTTTTCACACTACAAACTCAAACCCAAGGAAACATTGATTTTTCCAAAACGTTTGAATATGAAAGTTATGATGAACTTCCTATCATTCATGATCTTTATTATTTTAAAAATTTCGTAGCGGATGTTCTGGAGCTAGAGTATAATAAATCTACTCTACTGAAAGAGTTTAAAAAAATTGTAGCATTAGTAGAAACTCTTGAACCCAAAGGAATCATGATTCGGGATTTTCAGGCAAGAAATATTATGGTGAACGAAAAAGATGAAGTTTCATTCATCGATTATCAATCAGCAATGAGAGGCCCACTGATGTATGATGTCATTTCATTCTTATTTCAGGCCAAGGCAGATTTTCCTGAAAATTTCAAATCTGAAATGCTAGACTTCTACATCCAACTCTCTGAAGATCAAAGAACCCAAAATCAACTAAAAGAATCGGTTAAACCAATTCAAATGATGAGATTCCTTCAAGTACTGGGAGCATACGGCTTCAGAGGATTAATTCAAAGAAAACAACATTTTATGGCAAGCCTTGAAAAAGGAATCCAAAATATCTCGCAATTTGCTTCTTCCTGGGAAGACATGCATAATTATCCGGAACTTAAAAAAGTTATAGAGCAGTTAAGCTCTTCTAATACACAAGAGAAGATTAAAGAAATATTAAATTTAAACCATTAAGCTCCCTTAATGGTTCCATCCAAAATAGTAAAATAAAGAATAAAATGCTACACATCGACATACACAGTTTTTCATACAAGAAAGGAGGGATTCCAAAAGATAACTCAGGAAACGGAGGCGGATTTGCCTTTGATTGCAGAGGAATATTAAATCCCGGAAGAATTGAAGAATATAAAAGTCAAACAGGAAACGACATTGGAGTTCAGGAATATCTTGAAACAAAAACTGAAATGCCTAAATTCTTAGAACTGATAAAATCAATCATTTCTATCAATATTGAGGATTATCTGGAAAGAGGATTTGAAAATCTTCAGGTTAATTTCGGATGTACTGGCGGGCAACACAGATCTGTATATTCTGCCATAAAAATTGCTGAGTTCATCAAAGAAAAATATCCGAACGGAACGGAAGTAACGATCCACCATGACGAGCAACCACAACTGAACAGTAGTAATCAGTAGTGAACCCTTAGTAATACTTGCTTACAGGTATTATATTACTCATTATCTATCACTCATACCATATGAAGGCTCTTATTTTTGCCGCCGGAAAAGGCACCAGGCTTAAGCCATTTACAGATCATCACCCTAAAGCTTTGGCAAAGGTGAATGGCATTCCCCTTTTAGAAAGAAATATCAATTATCTAAAAGGATATGGAATAAAAGATTTTGTGATTAATATTCATCATTTTGGGGATCAAATTGTTGATTTTTTAAATAAAAATGATAACTTCGGCTGTAAGATTGAAATCTCCGATGAAACCAATGAACTATTGGAAACCGGGGGCGGCTTGATTTTTGCCAGAAGATTCCTTGATCATGGAGAAGATTTTTTAATTTTAAATGCCGATATTTTAACCGATCTAAATATCAATGCATTGGTAGAATACCACAAAAAAATAAAAGATTTTGCTACTTTAGCAATATCGGATCGTGAAAGTTCGAGAAAACTACTTTTCAATGATGACATGGTATTAAGAGGTTGGTTGAATGTACAAACAGGAGAGCAAAGGCTTGCCGAGTTCAACAAAGGGTTTAAAGCTCTTGCCTTCAGTGGAGTTCACTGTATCAATCCTGTTATCTTTGAAAAAATAAAAAGGAAAGGCAAATTCTCTGTTATGGAGGAATATCTGGATCTAATGCAGACTGAGCACATACATGGCTTTTTGCATGACAGTATTCTTATAGATGTTGGAAGACCAGCATCCGTAATAGAAGCCGAAAAACATTTTAAATAATTTTGCAAATGGAAATGGATGGAATTAGGGATGAAAGCTTAGTAAACCCGGAATTTGATAGCAACGAGACAAAACTGCATAATAGTTTCAGACAGAAAACATGGGATGAAACGATCACTAAAGACAGCTGGATGGTCTTCAAGATCATGGCTGAATTTGTAGATGGCTACGAAAAACTGGCAAAAATAGGCCCATGTGTATCTATATTTGGTTCAGCACGTTTGAAGCCGGAGGATAAATATTATGAAATGGCCGTTGAAATTGCTGAGAAAATCACAAAACTAGGTTTTGGAATCATTACCGGTGGTGGCCCTGGAATTATGGAAGCTGGAAATAAAGGAGCTTTCAATGCTAAAGGAAAATCAATTGGATTAAATATTGACCTTCCTTTTGAACAACATTTCAACCCATATATCAATAAATCCTATTCGATGAACTTCGATTACTTTTTCGTGAGAAAAGTAATGTTTGTAAAATATTCTCAAGGCTTTGTGGTAATGCCGGGTGGTTTCGGAACATTGGATGAACTGACAGAAGCTTTAACTTTGATTCAAACTAATAAAATTGGTAAATTTCCAATCGTATTGGTAGGAAGTGATTTCTGGGGTGGATTGCTTGACTGGTTCAAGGCTACTTTAGTAAAAGAAGTAATGATTGCAGAAGATGATCTTGATCTTTATCGTGTGGTAGACACTGCTGACGAGGCAGTAGCACACATTAAAGCGTTTTATGATAAATATTCTGTGAATGTAAATTTTTAATTGGCATATTATTTGTGAACTATAACTAGCAAGAATGATTGTAAATCTATTAATTAAGATGAAAAAACTTTTATATATATCAGGAATTTTAACATTTTTTGTGTTAATGAGTTTTATGTATGTAGACTTTTTCTCTTCAATGACCAAAGTGGATTATATTGATGGAAGCAAGACATTGAAGTTTACCACAAAAATGAATACAAGCCATATCTCTGATGCAATTAAGATCAATCCTAACACAGCAGGATTTGAAGCAGAAGTGAAAAAATATGTGAACAATAATTTTGATGTATTTGTCAATGGTGCTCCCAAAACAATTACCTTCACAGGAAGTCAGATCAGCGGAGAAACTGTATGGGTATATTTTGAGACCGGAGGGGTTTCAGATATTACGACCTTAAAGATTAAAAATACGATACTTTTAAGCGCTTTTCCTAAGCAAATTAACCTGGTTAGTATAGGGTATAAAGGAAGTCAGAAAATGATGAACTTTCAAAGAGGAAAAGAAGTGAACGAGGTTTCCTTTTAGACAAAACAAATTTTAATATAAAACCACCGCTTTTGCGGTGGTTTTTGTTTTTTTAAACAGCTTATTGGACACTGTTGATAAATGCTGCATTTTCTTCGCATACATCCTTCAATCCTTCTAACTGTTGATTATATTCATCAGATGATAATGTATCGAATTGCAACTGTTCTATTCCCTCCCAAAGATCCGTCATATGTCTACTTATCATATAATACCTAAGAAGTTCCATATTCATTTGATAGGACGGATGTATTTTTTGATAATATTTCAAGAACTCAGAAAAGTAAGACTCATTGTAAAGTCCAAAAAGATCTGCTTCAGCTGGAGCATACTTTATTCCTTCCCAATCTATCAGATAAATATTGCTTTCATTTGCAATGATATTCCAGTTGTGAATGTCTGTATGGCAAAATACGAATGAGAACTCAGATTTAGAAAGCGGCTCACCTTGGTGTTCCAATTCCTCAATTTGGTCAATCAAACTTACAAGATACGGTTCCACAATGTTCTGGATGTCCTGGTTCAGCAATCTAAATTGAGTTGTTAGAGAGAATCTAAATGTATTCAGCCAGGAATATTCAAATCTTTCAGTAATTGACTCCATGTACGGAGATTTGGTGGAACTATTGTATGTAATCGTCCTATGATTTCAGCAAGTTCTTTAATTTGCTCCTGAGTAAGATTTCGCTCCCCTACCGTATATCCTTCTATGTACTCCATTATAATATAGAGATAGTTTTCATCTTCTACCTTAATATGATCATCCTTTGTATTAACCAATTTTGAAATTTTTCCTTCTAGAAATGCATCCGAATTGAGCCAACCTATAAAAAATAAATAGACAGGTACCCTATCCAAAATAGAGGCAATAGAGCTTCTATTTTTATCATATACTTTTAAGAAAAACATTTTTCCGTCATCTGCATACACTTTATAAGCTAGTGCTGCCCAACCGGGTTCCATCGAAGTAATATCCGTTACTACTATAGGATAGTAATGATTGATAACCTCCTTCAGTTTTTCAATCTGTATCATATTATTTTTTATTAAATATCATGTGAACTGACAAGTACTAAAATACAAAGAATTGTAAATAATTACCCCACAAAAAAAGCCAGCTCTTTCGAGCTGGCTTTTACTATATATAGAAACAATAATTATTGCCCTTTAATTTTGAAGTCATCTACTTCCCATGTTGCAGCTGCTGCTGTTGTAGAAGTATATTTAAATGCAATTCTTACGTTTTTACCTAAGAAAGCACTTAGATCTACATTTCCAGAACTTACCCAATCTCCAAATGCATTGGCATTTGTATCAAGAGTTGCCGGAAGCTGAGTCCAGGTAGTAGTTGCTACATCATTTGTATAGTTATCTGTAGCGAATACCTGTAAAGCATTTCCTGCATATCTTACATCTGTAGTAAATGTTACGATCGCTTTAGATTTCCCTGCTAAATTTACAGCTTTAGAAATCAACCAGTCTTCGTTAGCAAAGTTATTCCCTGCACCTCCTGCATTACCATTCATCATTGCATAATAGTTGGTCCCATTTCCTTGGTTAGAAGTTCCCCAGAATTGGTTTGGTCCTACTTTATTAACTACTGTCCAGTCTGAACTGAATCCACCTGCTACAAAATCATCTTTATAAAGAACCGGAAGCGGTGTATAAATACTTCCATCACATCTAGGATTCGTTAATTGAAGATCCGGAAGCTTAGTAAACCATAATTGGTAAGTCCCATTAAATACACTTAAAATAGCATATACATCTCCTTTACCTCCTGCTACTTCAATTGCACTTGCTGGCTTCGTAGCGAAAATAGCACGTCCACTTGTTCTTAAAGTAATGGTCTTTCCTGAACAGTCTTCTAAAGTTCTGTTTGAAAGTGCTGAACCATCCGCATACGTTTTCCCTAAGTCTCCGTTAACGAATTCAAGATCTTTAATTTTGATCCATCTTCCCACATCTCCAGCAGTTAACTGAGAAATTGTTCTTTCAGAAGCTACTACTGCTCTTGCAGGCTCATTAGAGTCATATAAATATTTGTATACGTCTTCTTCCTTAATTCTATATCCAATCGCAGATGTTCCATCATTAGAACCTAGCTGTAATTCACCTGCTACATTTCTGATGTATAATCCTTTCAATTTAATATTAAGATCTTTTCCTACTTTAAATCTAGCGTCCTGGAATAAGTCTGTTTTATTGATATTTAATTTAATACCTCCTGTAGCATCTTCTACATATACATATTTGAATAAGTTTCCAGCTTCATCGTTTGCAGTAATCTGAGCTTTCAGATAGAAATCTCCTGTAATCTGTACCAAACCGTTTGGAGCTAATCCACCAGCAAGTTGCTTGATATCAGAAACTGTTTTAGCGGTAAGATTTGCATTGCTGAATCTACAAGGGTTTTCCTGAACTTTATCAAGACGCGGGAAATGGTGGTCAATACCATCTGCACTTTTCCCTTCCATATCAAGGTCATTTACTTTGTTGATATAGAATTGGTATGTTGTGTTAGCTCCTGACTGGAATTTACTGAAGATCCCTTTAAATGTTCCATTTCCTGCAGGAATATATTGATTTGCAAATGAAGAATATCCACTGTTCTTACTACTGCAGTCGTAACATAAGAGCTTGATGATTCAACCCATCCTTGTCCGATTACTTTATCTACAGTTTGTCCATTAGGAGCAAAATTTGAACATAGTGATTTACCATCAAATTCTACTTTATCCAACTGAACAAGACATCCGATTAGGTCTTCATTATTTTTAAGATCAGCTAAAGTGATTACTCTTGGAATAATTTCACCTCTTGTAGTACAAGATCTTGAAATTACTTTAGGCGCTAATTTCTCAGGAATTCTGGATACTCCATTGATTGCTGATTCTGCTCCTGTTTTTACCCCAAGCTGAACTACACCTCCGTAAGTACCCACTGCAAGGCCATTAAGCTTTACATATATTTTAGATCCTTGTGGAAATCTTGTATAAGAACTTACCATATCTACACTGATTGTAAAACCATGAGTAGGATTTTTTAATGCATCCTGGATATAGATTGTCTTATAGATATTTCCCGTTTCATCTGTAGAAGAAACATATCCCTCAATATACAAATCATCGCTTGTATCATTGGGTTTATCTTCAGGAAATACATAAGCAGCACCTGTAGGGTTATTTACAGTAAACTTCTTTTTCAGTTCGCTTAATGTTACATTCGCCTGAAAATCAGCGACACACTGATAGCCGTCAAGATTAGGCTCATCATATTTATCATCATGTACACATCCTACAGTGATCCATAGGGAAGCGGCTGTGATAAAAATATATTTTAAAATTGAATTATATTTTTTCATTGTAGTCTTATTAGAATCTTAAATAAACGTTAGTAAAGAAAGTTCTTCCTCTATCATACCAAAGTTTTGGTCCGAAATAAGGAATTGCTCTTTGGGATTCTGCAAGTGCATCTGTAAAGTTAGCTGCTCTCCCTTGTTCAAATCCTCCTGTCACATAATTTCTGTTATTTAAGATGTTATTCACAGAAATACTTACTCCAACTCTGTATTTTCCAAATTGGAAAGATTTACCAGCGTTAGCATTCAGCATAAATTGGTCATCAAATTTCTTCTGAGCAGTAAGCTGCTGAATAACTTCCGGTGTAGCTCCATCATAAATAAGACCTCCTGAATCTGGAATTGTATACAATGTAGCTGTTTTGTTAAGTGCTGAGAAATCCAGATACTGATCCATCAGATAGTTAGCAGAAGCTCCTACCCACCAGTATTTAGGTGAATTATACTTTAATCCTAAAGAGAATGCTTTCTGTGGTGTACCTGCTACTTTATAATCTTTAATATTAGCAGCGCCATAGCTTCTGAAACCATTAAGGTCATCAACTGAATATACTTGCGGAGTGTTTGTAAATTTGTATTCACCAACACTTGCTACCCCTACCGCGTTAATAGTAGGTGTAATTTTTACATCAAATCCTAATTCAGCACCAAGATATCTCTTATCAGCACCGCTCATAGCCTCATTGATCAATGTGTTATATGATCCTGTGTCTGTAGAAACAGCCGCATAATATCTTGCTAATTCAGTAGAATTACTGATTGTAGTGTAGTATCCTGATAATCTTAATTTCAAGATCTGACCTCTCATGATATAGCTAATATCATTCGAGTTGATAACTTGATTTTTAACACCTGGTGTTAGGAAATCGGAAACTCTAGGGTTGATATAGATTTCATTAAGGGTAGGGGCTAGACTGAAGAAAGCACCGTTATATACAATAAAGTTTTTACCGTTGATTTTATAGGTAATTTTACCTTTAATACCTGCATCTAAAGCATTGTATACTGCACTTTTCCCTTTAGAATTATTTGTAAACTGTGCAATTCCGCTTCTATAATCTCCATTTCTGTAAGATTCAGACTGTGAAGCAAATACAGAGGCCACTACATTCCATTTTTTGAAATCAATTTCAGTAGAAACGTTTAATGAATAGTGGTTTCTGGTTAATTGATAAGAATATTGAGTTCTATCTCCTACTCTTACCTGTGTATTCGCATCATCAAGGTTGTATCTTACATCATTGTTGAAAGGATTAAGGTTATTAGCATAGTTTGCTCCTAATAAATCATTAATTCTTCTAAAGTTATCTGACTTAAGATTCTGATAATTGAAATTAATATTCAACTTCCAGTTATCTTTCAACTTTGTATCAAAGTGTGATGACCAGTTGAAAGTTTTATCTTTATTAACATCATCGATCAATGTATAAGATGCTCCTCTAGGAGTTACCCCATCCATTTCAAACTTGTTAATACGGTTTGTGTTATATAAATAATTCCAATCGATCTGAGACTGTTGTCTGAATTCATCAGCAGTCAAAAGACCGTAGCTTGGTAATTTTCTGTAATACGTTGGGTTTGGATCAGCTGCATGGAACCAGTCTAATCTACTTCTTGCATCGCTACCAAACTGATAAGAAAACGTATTGATCCAGTTAGAGCTTTTCCCTACTTTCAAGTAATCTGTTAACATGAACACAGGCTCAAACACATTTCTGATTCTGGAGTTTCTTTTTTCTCCATCTTGCCATCCCCAGTAGGAGTTATAGTTTTTTCCCATAAGATCATAAACTTCCTGAGTGTTTGGAGCATTGGAAGACCTGTATGTAGGAGAACCGAAGGCCGTTAAGTTAAGAGAGTGTCTATCACTAAATTTCTTTTCAATAGAAGCAAAATAAGCATATGCATCCTGATACACCCCATCAATAATTGCTTTGTCTCCCCATCTTCTACTTGCAGAGAATGTGAATGCCCAACCATTTTTAGAAAGTCCTGAAGAATAAGTAGCAATTGCTCTGTGTAAGTAACTTCTATTAGTAAATGAATAGGCTAATGAAGTTTGTTTTCTATAGCTGGATGCTCTTGTATTATAATACACAGCCCCTCCTAAGTTACCAAAAGTATATTCTGAAGGAGTAATGTTGTCTACATTTTCATAAGGATATCTTGTTACATCATTAAGACCTCCCCAGTTATTAAAATCTACTTTCCCGTCATCATTTTTAGACATTGATACTCCATTAAAAAGTACATCCTCAAATCTGTTGTCTACTCCTCTTGGTCTGAACCAGTATGCACCCAATTCAAAAGCGGAAACATTTTGGAAAGCATCTCTTCCTGAGCTTAAAAGTCCTACAGTAGGTTGCATTGCTGAACCTCCATCCTCAGTATCATTTGCCGAGTCGTCAATAACTATTACTCCTGCATCTGATCCTAAGTTGTAATTAAGTGTAATAACACCTAAATCTTTTTTCTTCTCATCTGCAGTTACATCAAACTCTAAGATTTTAGACTCAAAATTTGGTTTTGTCACTGTAATAAGATAGTGGCCAGGTTTTAAATCCACAAACTGGAAGTATCCAATTTTATCCACAGATGTGTCGTCAATGGACTGTGCTAGATCTACTTCTGCTTTCTCTAAAGGCTTACCATCCTGATCTTTAACATATGCAAACACAGTAGTTTGCGCAAAATAAAAAGAGGCAGGCATTAAAGTAAACAAAGAGATTAGGGATAGTTTTTTAATCATAATAAACTTATTTTTAACTCCTTCTTTATTTAAGGGGCAACAAATTTAGGACTATTTTCATTAACTCAAACATTTTAAGTTATTTATTCTATTAATTTTTCTTAACCTCCATTAATTATCCTAAAAATATAGGCTAATTTTAATCAATCACAAAAAACAGTAATAGATATTAAGGAAAGTACTGAACAATCTTTATAGAATATTTTTAATCCCAAACAAACAGCTTATTTTTTAGCATTATACAAATAATAAATACCAAGTAACAATATCAAAATAATGAACGATAATGTATTTCCTTCAGACTTTCTATCTAAACGTTAACCATTTGTTAAATTAAACTCAGATTATTTTAATCTTTATTCTTATATAAAATTAGTAATTTTACCCCCTCAATTTTTTGAATATACTAAGAATATGAAAAAATATTTAATCATCGCCGCCCTATTTTGCTTTGGTTCTGCTTTATCACAACAGAGGCAGGTAAAGAG